>JAGGUU010000078.1 GCA_021158305.1 Candidatus Bathyarchaeota archaeon | reverse complement strand
TGATGATTCGCGGTGAAGACTTGTTTTTCCTCTGCTTTAGAGGATTTAATCGGAAGCGTGGAAGATTACATCTGAGGAGATGACTGAGGGGATTCCGAATTATGAACTTAAATCATTAATGTCTCTGATTCTATCATGAAGCATTTTAGCGTTTTATTTTGAGGAGACGAGGTATCCGGCGGAGAGTATGAGGAAGCCGCCGATAAATGTATGTATTGTTGGCTGCTGTGCTAAGAAGACGGAGCCGAAGACGGCGGCGCTTACTGGCTCCAAATAAGTGAGGATGACCGCTCTCTGAGCCTTAATTAATTTGAGGCCATTTAAGTAGAGTGTAACTGCGAAGCCCGTGTTAAAGGCGCCTAGAACAGATAGCAATATCCACGAAGGCGGATCTAATGCTAGATTCGCGTCTAGCAGGAATGGGGAGAGGAAGAGAGCCGTTGCCGAGTATGATAAAAATGCTACTGCTTGACTAGAGTATTTTGTCACCGTCTTCTTAGATAGAATGATGAAGCTTGCATATGCTAGACCGGCGAGAAGGCCGAAGGCAACTCCGGAAAGATTTAATTCTCCAACGTGAAGGCCTTGCTGAGAAGAGATAATAATCATTCCAGCCATGGATATAACCAATGCGATCATTGTCCTTCCTTCAATCTTCTCATTCAGAAATATTGGTGCAAGCAACGCGACGAAGACAGGGGCCATATAATTCAGTAGGACGGCGTTCGCGATCGGGATGAGCTTCATCGACTGGAAGAGGAAAGCCCATCCGAGACTAAGCAGTCCTCCTAAAGCAAGCATGCTTTTCCAAGCTTTGGCGGCTTCAATCACCTCAGACCTTTGAGTTAAGAGTATTAATGGGAGCAGAGCTAGAGAAGCGAATAAGACTCTGAAGAAGGCTATAATATATGCGTTTAATGGAACTAGATTTACGATTACGCCGTTAGAGCCCCATATGACCGCTGCGACCGCAACGTATAGATAGCCCATCCTTGCCGTTTTCAATGTTTATTCTCCGCCCCAATCTATGCGCGAAGACGACTTAGATGAGCGATAAGGTTAACTTCGGATCTATTTTAAAGTATTGTGTGGTTATTATGGTGTCCGTGGCGGTCGTTAAGGGCGAAGATCCACACGAGATGTTGAAGAAAGCCCTAGGACTGATTGGGGCTGAAAGACTAATATCGCGTGATGATACCGTGCTCATAAAGCCTAACTATGTTGTTGCCAAGCATCCTTCAACCGGGATCACGACGGATTCGCGGATCATCGACGGCCTTATCAAGTTTGTGAAGGATCTAGGGGTAGAGAATATAATTGTTGGTGAAGGAGGCGCTGGAGATACTGAGAAAGCATTCGATGTTGTTGGAATTAGGGAAGTGGTTAAGCGTTGGGGAGTTAAGTTAGTGAATTTGAACAACGATAATAGGATTAATGTGAGAGTCCCGCATGCCCTTGCGTTACGTGAAATTGGAGTTGCTGAGACTGCTCTTAAGAGCACATGTATCATAAACGTTCCCAAGCTAAAGGTTCATCATATGGCTTTGGTGACGCTTTGCATGAAGAACCTTATGGGTTTGATTTTGCCGAAGAGCATAATGCATGACAGGATAAACGAGAAGATCGTAGACTTAGCCTCCATCTTCAAGGATAAAGTGAAACTTAATGTGGTAGATGGATTGGTGGGCGCGGAGGAAGATGAGGTTCACGGATCCCCAGTTCGGATGGATCTGATCATTGCGGGCGAGGATATGGTTGCTGTTGATTCAGTGGCTACAGCGGTTATGGGCATAGATCCCGGAAAAGTTAAGTACCTAAGATTAGCGGAGGAGAGAGGCTTAGGAATTTCAAACATGGACGATATAGAAGTGGTTGGGGAAGATATAGAGAGAGTTAAGAGAAGATTTAAACTTCCATTAGCATTTAGAAATATACTTGGAATGTCAGGAGTTTAGATGAAAGGATCGATTCAAACATGTTGGAGAGTTGATGATATGGCTGAAAAGGTCGATGTAGGTTTAGAATCCGCTTATAGATTTCTCCATCCGAAACATACGATTCTCGTCTCATGCATTGACAATTCGGGAAGAGCCAACATCATAACTTTAGCATGGTCCATGCCCGTCTCTAGAAGGCCGCCGCTGGTCGCCGTAAGCATTGCTCCTGGAAGATATTCGCATAAGCTAATCGAAGAGACTGGAGAATTCGTCATCAATGTGCCGACGATCGAGATCGTGAATGAAACGCTATACTGTGGAAGAGTCTCAGGTAGAAGCGTTGACAAGTTTAAGAAAACAGGATTAACCCCCGCTCCTGCAAAGATCGTTAAGGCCCCGATAATCAAGGAATGCATAGCCCATTTAGAATGCAGGCTATATCAGAAGATTCCGGCTGGAGACCACACGATATTTATAGGCAGGATAGTCGCCGCCTACGCTAATGAAGGAATCTTCAAAGAAACATTCGATATTAAAAAGGTGAAGATGATCTATCATTTAGGAGGAGACAAATTTACAACAACAAGCGAAGAGATAATCAAGCCGCAAGATATATCTTGAATCTAAGGCGGGACACGCCGGAAAATCTTGCTGAAAACCAAGAAGCAAGATAAGCAACAACCACAGTATAAAAAAATTAAAGTAAACGATAAGACTAAAATATGTTTGAATTCCTATCTGGGAATTGCGGGCCGGTCGTCTAGCCTGGTTAGGACGTCTGCCTGACGCGCAGAAGGTCGCCGGTTCAAGTCCGGCCCGGCCCACCACCTTTTTTGAGGATTCAAGCCCTTAAAATACGAGTACTTCTCATTATTTTTCGGGTATTTGAGGGTCGGCTGGGCAGCTGGAAGCTACAACCACAGCTCACTGCACCGTCTTCTGTTAGACCTAATATTTTGCTGGAAACATTCCAGTCTGTCTTAAGAGTAAGTGAACATTTTTGGGTTTAGCCAAGTCGTTTAATTCTGAAACTGTTTTTATCCATACGAATCTGATTCTTGTAATGAAAAAACTTTTATATCTTGTCAATTAATTGACAAAATTAGTGATTAATCTTGTCAATATCATATCTATTTGAATAATTGGTGGTGGAGACCGGATTTTCTACGCTTCCTAGAGGATTTAATTAGAAGTGTGGAAGAACGGAAGATTACATCTGAGGAGATGGAAGGTCTCTTGAGACCTCTATTGACGGAAGAGATGGCTGAGAGGGATCCCGACCTAGGTGAACTCAAAAAGCCCGAGCGTGTAATAAGAATTGAAAGGATATGGATGCCCCGCATCCTTTTTCTCTTAAGAGAGAACATTCTTCATCGTGCTTTCGGGGATTATGTCTTAATTAGCTTGAGGGGTCCTAGAAGGGTTGGCAAAACTACTCTGATAAAGCTTTTAATAAGAGAGGTCTTTCTGCATGGTCTCTCTCATCCTGATAAGGTGAACCCTCTAAAAGTGGCCTATATGCGTTGCGATAGACCTGGACTGGGGGGTGCTGACAGCTTAGCCAGCATACTCCGAGACTTTCTCGCTAGAAGAGCTGACTATCCCGGTGATGTGTATATCTTCCTTGATGAAGTAAGCAGCCTTCGAAACTGGCAGGTTGCAATAAAAGATCTATACGATGCTGGCCTTTTAACGAGGAATAGAGTTAAATTAGTAATTTCAGGTAGTCATAGCTTGGATGTGAAAAAGGGCGTTGAGGTTCTTGGGTTAAGGAAAGGTGTGATGTTGGAAGGAGGCAATGACAAACTGCTTTTACCAATGAAGTTTCCAGAATATGCATACTACAGGGAGCAACTGGTCGGCAGACATGCAATTAGGGATTTCTTCACTATTGGAAGATTCTTGGAGGTTAAGAAGAGGCTTGAAGCATTTAGTGAACTCACGAGAATAAATAGCGACATCCCACAAGCGTTAGAAACAGCACAGAGTTACCTAGATGAGCTATATGCATATTTCGAGGATTACCTTTTAACGGGAGGATTTCCCCTAGCAATTCGGCAACACATTGCCTTAGGAAGAATTCATCCGAGTGTTTATTTTGATTTTGTAGATCTTGCAGTCAAAGATGCAATGAGGTGGAGGTTGAATGAAGACACACTCTATAACGTTCTTTGGCAAATGTTGGAGGCTCCAGGAGGACCTTTTGAAACGGTTCCTGTAAAGGAAACCAGCACCAGCAGCTTAGCAAGAAAAATTGGAATCTCGCATAATACAGTCAAGCAATATCTTGACTATTTGGTAAACGCTTTCATTCTGCTAGAAGTATCAAAGCTTAAAGAATTCACGAAACGCAGATCCCCTCCGAAGAGCCCCAGAAAGTTTTACTTCTGGGATCCCCTAATCTTCTACGCCTTTAAGGCTCTAAGCGCAGGAAGCAGAGAGCCATACTCCATGAGTTTAGACATGCAGGATAAATGGAAAGGCGCAGTAACCGAAATGGTTGTTGCCGTAAATGTTGCTCATATGATACTTTCCCTAGAGGTCATTCAGGATCTCAGATTACTTAAAAGGAAAATGTTCTACTACAAACCGCGTCCCGGCAGAGAAATAGACTTTCTTGTAGACATACAAGGGAGGCTAGTTCCTATCGAAGTCTATTCCGGTCAAGAAGTTAATGGCAATCATACGAGAAAACTTTCAGATCTAAGTAAGCAATTGAGAGTCAGGGGAATTTTAGTATATGCGGGTAAAGAAATTTTCGTTAATGAATATTATGTGGCAATTCCAGCTCCAATTTTTATGCTAATGGCATAAAAATGGATTTACTATACGTTTTTCAGCGATTCGGCGAAACTCAATGCGTTCTTCCAAAAGGTAGGTTTTGCGAAATATAATTGTCTCTACTTACCACGGTGGTTTCAAAATTATCGACTTGAATCCTTTTAGGTATTAGCCCGGCCCATCATCCCTTTAAGTCTTTAAAATAATCTTTTCTAGGTGTTCAAGGACTCTGGGTGGGCAGGCATATCCCAGTTTGGAGGATGTTAATACATATAGAGCCCTAAGGAGTCAGTGTTGCGGGATTACGGCAGTTCTGAACGGGGATAAAGGCGATATGGAGAATCGCTCTATGACGGAAAAGTGTTTATAGATAGTTTAACGATGATGAGTAAACTATTTTCAACCATAACGACTTAGAAATGCTGAAAATAAGTTCTGAGACTTAAGGATATATTATTAGGACTTCAGAATATCTCTTTCGTCTTTACATCCATATGTAAAAGATTCTTTAGATTCTTACCGGTTTGACTTATTTACGTAAGGGTTTCTGGAAGTTTAAAGCATACAATCGGGTATCTCATGAATATTTCTATAAGGAGAGTGAAGAGAAAGGGAAGGCACGGGTTCATGCTCCAGAGTAGACTTCCAAGTATACCTGAAGGCACGCCTGCAATGCTTACTAGAAATGTTCTCAGTGCCTGCCATCTTCCAAGAAACTCTTGAGGCACAACTTCGTTTACTGCTGATTGACATGGAGCTGAGCATGCACTGCCAATTCCTCTTAAACCCCAGACAACTAGGGGTATAAGATATAGAAAGCTCATCTTGAATCTGTACCCAATTAAGAAGATGGCGAAGGATAGATAGGAGATTGGCCGGAGATATCTTATCGCTCTAATTCTTCCTTTTCTATCTGAGAATCTTCCAACAGGAATCAACGTCAAAGCATTAGTTACAGAGTAAACTGTGGAGAGTAGCCCGATCACTATATATGGTGAAGAGTAAGCTTCTGCGGCGAAGAGTATCCAGTACGGGTTTGACGCTCCATATGCGAATGAGCCTATAGTGAATATCCATATCCACCATAACGCTCTGTTCTCCTTCAGAACGTTTATTGTACCTTTAATTTCTAACAAGATTTCCGGAAGCATCTTCTCTTTTTTAGTATTTAATACTTCAGTATCCTTCAGCTTCAGCGTGTATATCCATACGATTAATGTTGCTACAAATTGAATTAGGTAGATAATCCGCATTTTAGGAAGCCCGCCCATCCTTTCTATAATGAAAGCTCCAGCTGGGGGAGTAACGGCATTAGCTATGGTTGTTAATGAAGAAACATAGGCGATCTTGGTTGCCCTCTCGCTTTTCTTCATGGAGGAAATGTATAGAGCCGTCAATGAAGGAGCCGTCAATGATGAACCCGCGGCTCCGATAATATAGACGAGAAAAACATATTCCCATGAGGGGGCAAAAGCCATTATTAATGGATTGATCAATGTAAGCCCCGTGCCGAGAAGGAACGTTCTTCTTCTCCCCCAATTGTCGCTTAGCCATCCTGCAAATAGGATTATGGATAAAATTACAGCTGATTGGACGGCTGAAAGGTAACCCAATAGACAGCTATCAAGTTTTAGTATCTTCGTTATGTAAAGAACATCTAGGCTACCAGTTAATCCGCTGATGAACGTGATTGCGACGGATCTAACTGCGATTATCTTGAAGTTCTCGTTCAAATGAACGCCTCAAATCAAAGATTAAAAATTAAAGACATTCCCTAAATTAAAATATTACTTTTGAACATTTTATTAATACTTGAAATATTAAATAACATGATGGAGGCTTAAATTTGGGTGGATTGGATAAAAAAGGATCAACAAGAGTTGCTGTCGTCTTTACCTGTAACAAGCCTAGGGTGCCTTCGTGGCCCTACATAAATTTTGATTACGAAGGTAGAGCTAAAGAAATAATGAGGAAGCTGAATGAAAGTCTCCCTGACATCGAATTTACGAAATATCTCTTCTCTTCTATAGAGGAAGTTAAGCAGGTAGACTGGAAAAAGAAGAACTTTGATGGAATAGTCGTTTACATGATAGGTGGCATGTGGACTGGCATAGCTGAAGCAGTAATCGAGATGAGTTACCCAACTATTCTAGTAGACGACTTATATGGCGGTTCAGGAGGCTTCTTGAGAGCCTTCTCTCACGCTAAGAGGAAAGGCTATCCAGTCGTTGGGGTGGCCTCATCTAATTTTAAGGATATCGTGGAAGCTATCAGCCTTTTTAGAGTCATAAAATCGCTTAAGAATTCTGTAATACTTGACATTACGGACAGAGATATAACTAAAATCTCTGGAAGAATTAAGGAGACTCTCGGTCTCCAAGTTGTTCGCATGACTTCTAAAGAGTTAAACTCATACTTTGAGAAGGTCGAAGAGGAAGAGGCTGAAAAGTGGGCTAATAAATGGATAAAGGAATCCTTGAAGGTTGTAGAGCCTACACGGGAGGAGATAGTGAAGTCTGCAAAAATGTACTTGGCTTTAAAGAGAGCCATGATCGATAATGATGCAGATGCCGTAACGATAGACTGTTTAAATCTTTATTATGGAGGTAAACTTCCTGCTTATCCATGTCTCGCATTATTTCAGCTTAACAATGAAGGGTCAACGGGCGTTTGCGAAGCTGATTTAGATTCAACAATAACGCAGTTAATGATGAGATATTTAACGGGTAGACCCGGCTACGTCTCAGATCCCGTAATTGATACCGCAGCTAACCAGATCATCTATGCTCATTGCGTAGCCACAAATAAGGTTTATGGGCCGGATGGGATAAGCAATCCATACATAATTCGTTCCCATTCAGAGGATCGAAAAGGCGCATCTGTTCAATCCTTAATGCCGCTGGGTGAAGCAATAACGACCGTGAAGATAAACGTGTCAGAGAAAGCGCTATGCATTCATCAAGGCAGGACAGTTGCTAACATTGAGGAAGATAAAGCATGCCGTACAAAACTCGCTGTTGAGGCTGACGTTCAGAAAATACTTGAAAACTGGAACATGAAAGTGGACTTCGGCTGGCATAGAGTAACGTTCTATGGAAATTGGAGGAAACATGTGATGAATTTAGCAGCTCTTTTAGGAATGAAGATTATTGAAGAGGACAAGTAAGATTAACATCAGAAAAACGGACATGCAAACTTGAATGTGAGAAATAATTTCGGTCTATTGGAGATTTTGGAGTGGTGAATGAAGCGCTTAATTTGAAGATGAAGGTTAAACCTGTTTTTCCTCTTCTGGTTCACAGCGATGTTTATGAAGAACCATGCCGGGTAGGCGATGAGAAATCTTTAAACCCAGAATTCGAAAGGTCGAGAGCAGAGGAGGCTGAGGAGATAACTGACAGGTAGCTAAAAAAGGCAGACAGGATTCATATGGAGAAAAAATATATCCTTCAATCGGTTAATTTCTATCTTGCCGTTAAGAATCTGATGAGAAGATACGACTACAACTCATTCATTATATCATGCTTTGAATTATGCGTTAAGAAGGTACCCGCCTAGAGGAAAGTAACATTCTGTTTAGCGCACTAGCTCCTAAAGGATGAAGAGTTCCCATCGGCATGTGAAGGGGGACATAAATGTGCTCTTATCTATGACCCTTTTGATGTAATTGTCGAGAAAGTCGGCTTTCATGGGAAACTCTTACATGCTTGATGAAAAAAGAAAACTCAATAAGCCTGTAGTGCCTCTCATAAATCGCTTATTATTCCATAAGCCTCAAAAATGTTGTCTTTGACCGATTCGTCCGTAAATAAGATAATGACTAGAAAAGTTGTTACAGTTAGGCCGGATATTACGATTAATCAGCTTCTAGATATCATGACGCATCATATGGGATATCCAGTTGTGAACTCTCTCAACGAGTTAATTAGTGTAATAACTTTTGAAGATGTTTCAAGAATTCCGAAAGAGAAAAGGGACGAGATTTTTGTAGGCGAGATTGCAAATAAAAATCTTGTTGTAGTGCATCCGCGTGACTCAATATTAGAAGCATTTGAAAAGATGAATTTATATAATATAGGACGAATATTAGTGGTTGACCCAGAAAATCCAAAGAAACTTGTAGGAATAATTACAAGAACAAACATCCTTAAAGCCTTAATTAAACATTAATGATATACAATAAAGCTCAGATTGATTGCCTATCCGTTCTTCTGATGTCATTAGAATGAATGAGTTGCTGATTGTTAATTGTAAGACTTAAGCTTCCCTTCAGACATTCTTATTTCATTCTGTTAGACATGGCCTTGATCTTTCTGAGTTTAACTTCCGCCATGATGCAATATTCCTCATCAAAGAATAATTCCGGACAGTGAAGCAAAAGTTCAACGATTGTTACATTCAGCCATCTCTTTCGAAACTCATCTGCAAACTCTACTCTATGAAGCCGCTCCTATAATAACTACATCCTTGACTTTCCCTAATCTAGTTAGCACATCATTCAAGTAGTCGTATCCTTCTGAGAAAAAACATTCTTAAGGTCTATGCCGGGTATCCAAGGCTTTAAACACCTAGGATACCGATTTTCTTATGCAGATAGATTCCTCCTAAAGAATCCTGCATACCTAAATCTATCAAGTCTCTCATCTAAAAGTTTTCGTAAGAAAAAAATCGAATTTTCCCCTACAATTTCTTAGATTTTTACTTGATTCGGTTAAGTGTCGGGCATTCACTCTTCAACCTTTTCGGGAATTCCTGTAATTTATCTTCTTTGAAGTAGCATCTTTCATTGCGAGTAGTTTTTATAGTTCCTTTATTATTTTTAGCTAGTTTTAAGTTGTTGCGGGTAAGGCTGAGTGTGCGTGAAGATTAGACTTTCTGAAGCTCGTGTCGGCTCCGTATATCTCATTATTGAGATAAACGGCGATATTAAAGTTAGACAGCACCTTTCAAAGCTAGGGGTTCTTCCAGGCGTAAAAGTTAAGCTTGAGAATAAAGCGGCTCTTGGAGGAGCGTTACTACTTGATGTGGAAGGCAAAAAGATTGGTGTTGAAAGAAGGATAGCGGATAAAATACTGGTAGGAACCCGCGAATGATTAGAATTGCATTAGCTGGTCAGCCGAATTCAGGTAAAAGCACAGTTTTCAATCAGGTTGCAGGTTACCGTTCTATCACTTCAAACTTTCCAGGTAAAACGGTTGCATACTTTATAAGCAAGGTGAGCATTGAAGGTGAAGTTGTTGAAGTTGTCGATTTGCCCGGCACGTATTCTTTGACGTCAAGCGATGAGGCGGAGCTTGAGGCACGCAATTATATCCTACGCGGCGAGGCTGACGTTATAATAAACGTGGTGGATGCTACTGTTCTAAGTCGGAGCCTCGAATTCACTTTACAGTTGATGCAGCTCGGTAAACCTATAGTTATCTGTTTGAACATGATGGACGAAGCTGAACATAAAGGATTGCAAATTCAAGTCGATAAACTATCGGAAAAACTGGGAATTCCAATAATTCCAACCGTAGCCAGCCGCGGTATAGGAGTCTCAAAGGTTTTCTCTACAGCGTTAAAGGTTGCCAAAAATCCTTCCGTTTCTAAACCTGTTTTGCCATTCTTTTCCTCTGATGTAGAAGAAGCCATATTATCCATAATCGAGGCTATGCCTGAAGATTTTCCTCAGAAATTCAAGGATATGAAGATTGATAAAAGATTTTTAGCTATCAAACTTTTAGAGCAAGATGAGTTTTTCTGGAACAAGATTCGAGATAATCGAGATTTCATTAAAAGATTCAAGTCGATTCAAAGTAAGATTGAAGCCGATAGGGGAATGCCTTCAGATCTAGTGATTGCGTCTGAGAGGCATGCAATATCCATGGCTTGGTTTGAGGAAACGGTAACAGTTGTACATGCTGAGATAGGTTTAGCACATAAAATGGATGACCTATTGATGCACCCATACTTTGGATATCTAATAGCGGCAGGAGCCTTATATCTGTTCTTCATGTTCGTGTTTACCTTTGGAAGCGCTTTGCAAGAACCGCTATTAAGAGGCTTTAATCGGTACATAATTGAACCTTCAGTTGCTTATTTAGGAAAAGATACTTTAACAGGAAAATTAGTTAACGGTCTGCTTCAAGGAATAGCCGGCGGACTTACAGTGAACCTTCCATACGTGCTACCGCTTCTCATCGGCTTAGCGTTCTTAGAAGATACGGGATATCTGCCCCGAGCGGCATTTATGCTTGATACCTTCATGCATAGGATGGGTTTACACGGGAAAGCAGTATTTCCAATGCTTCTCGGATATGGATGTAGCGTCCCAGCTATTATGGCTACTAGAATCATGGAGTCCAAACGTGACCATGCAATAACGTCGAGCTTGGTTCTTCTAATTCCCTGCAGTGGACGGACGATAGTTATATTGGGGCTGGTAGGATACTATATGGGCATGAATGCTGCCTTCGCCATATACTTGCTGGATCTCCTCGTAATAGTAATTGTAGGCTTCATTATTTCACATCTGAAACCGGAAGTTACTCCCGGAATGATATTGGAGATTCCAGAACTTAGATGGCCAGTGCCAAAGATAATGCTTTTAAAGGTTTGGCTGAGATTAAAGGAATTTCTGATAGTTGCATGGCCACTGCTTATAATCAGTAGTGTTATCTTATCTCTTATGGATTTTTATGGGTTTAACGATGTCTTTAATACTGTTATAGCGCCTCTAACGTCAACGCTTCTGGGGCTTCCAATATCAGCTGGAACCCCTCTAATATTAAGCATACTAAGGAAGGAACTAGCCTTAATAATGCTCTCCGAAGCCTTAGGCACATGGAACCTTTCAGATGTGCTGACTGAAACTCAAATGTTTACATTCGCCGTCTTCACTACATTCTTCATTCCATGCTTCACATCGATAGGGATGATTGTTAAGGAGCTCGGATGGAAGACTGCGGTTAAATCAGCATTCTTAACTCTTATTATAGCAGTCGTTTTAGCCACTCTAGCTCGTCTTCTAATATAAGAGGATTGATCTAATCATGCACAGGAAAAGAAACTAGAAATTGAAGATTTAAATTTGTGGCAATGCTTAAATCGTAGAAATTCAATGTGCCTGCTTAAGGTTTATTTGGAGGATGGAAATCGGGATCGTAAGCTTATCGCTGAAGATATAGCTCTGATCTCGAAGGAAGATAATGGGGTAAAGATTAGAAACTTGAATTTCGAAGAAGAGACGCTAGAGGATGTTGACATCGTCATGATTAACCTTTAAACTCCGTTCTTCTCCTTAGAAAGAGGTGATGTCTAATTGAAGGTTATGATTTGCGGAAAGGGCGGCTCCGGTAAGTCAGCGATCTCCGTACTTGCAACTAGGTTATTATCTAAAAAATATTATGATGTATACATGATTGACCTTTTGCTTCTTTTTATGATCTTTGTCGTCTCCCGGCTTTTATGTCTCTCCGCTTTAGGTTGGTTTATGGATTCGGCTAGACGATTAGGAGCATTAGAGCTAGTGCTATACCAACGTAAGCCTTAACACTCTTTAGACCGCTCCCACGCTTAGACTTCCATCCTCAGCTGGTTCAGTACCTCCTCAAAGATCTTCTCGTAAGTCCGGTCTCTGGAGCTTCTTCATGAACTTGTAGAAGCCGTCTTTGAGGGCAGATCCGTGAAGCCACGGAGGGAAAGCCAAGTCAGGATTATTCTGTAACCTATCAACAAGCTTAGAGAAGCTACTTATCTCGAGAAGCATCTTTACCAAAACGGCTCTGAAATACGCTATTGGAGGCTTAGGGCATTCTATCCTCTATCCTCTAAAGCGTAGAGAGTATTGACGATCTCCCCGGGGGAGTCCAGTCAACGCCGGAGAAGAACTTCCTCAACCTCTCAGGATACACCTAACCATCAAGGAAGAAGAAATAACTATCAAAAATATTTTCGTTATATTGTTGCTTTCTCATAGGTGCGCTTCGTTCAATCCCTCTACATTATTTTTAGCACGATTTTAAATGTAGACGTCTTTTTTCTGAGTACATGCTATCTCTGACTGAAGGACTTGTATTTTTTCATATATATCAAGCTCTCTTCCAAATTTTTTATGCTCTTTCTCTCTATCTTTCATAGGGTCGATGCCTAACTTTTCAGCCTTGTTTTGCAAAGATAATAGTTGTGCTACAGGGTTTGTTGCTGAGATTGCTAGTTCAGAAATAACTGGAAAATGATCAGAAGGATATTTATCATCAATTTTAAAAGTTCCTATTTGCGTGCTAATTGCTCGTATAGGACCACGATAAAGTATCCAGTCTATCATCTCCAATGGTTTTCCAGTAAAATCATGGAAAGTGCCAAATTCATATTTGTTCCCGGAAGCGAACCAAGCATCCTTAAAGGTTCTTCTCAGATATTTAAATGTAGGACTATCTTTAGTGCAGTTAAGATCTCCAACAAGGATTATTGGACTCTTTTTATTTTTTCTCGTAATTTTTCTTATAATTTTATTGATTAAACGGGCACTTTTCATCTTTATTTCTTCGCTAAAATCAAAATGAGTATTGAAAAAATAAAAATCAACACCCGTTTTTAATGAAGAGAAAAGTGCCCAAGTAACCATTCTCCGGCAGATACTTCCCCAAGTGTTACTACCTGGAACATAGGGATCATCGCTTAGCCAAAAATTTCCATACTCCCGCGGTACTAACTTATCAACTTTATAGAAAATCGCAGTATATTCTCCCTCTTCCAGCCCGTTATCTCTCCCTACACCTAAATATTCATAATCTGGTAATGCATCATTTATATCATCTAGCTGAAACTTGAATCCTTCTTGTGTACCGATAACAGTAGGAGCGTATTTCTTTATCGTAGATATCACAATCTCTTTGCGGGCATCCCACTGGGGATACTCATTACCCGGTGTTCCAAATCTTATGTTAAACGTCATTACTTTTAAGATAAACTCTACCTTTTGAAACTCTCTCATATTTCTACAGATTTAGCATCCAAAGATAAAAATTTTAAACAAACCAATTATCCTCTACTAGCACGCTATTTTTGAGGGCGGTTAGGGGTTAAATTTTTATATTTAGAGCCAAAAAGATAGCCGTTAAGCAATTTAGATGCTAAACTCGGAGTTTACATGAGGGTTGAACTGAAGAGATTACGAAGAAGATTAAAAACCACTGCGATCTACATCACTCATGACCAAGTTGAAGTAATGACCATGGCGGACAGAATTGCGATATTAGATAAGGGACATTTACAACAATTAGGTTCTCCAAACGAAGTTTATACTCGCCCGAAAAATACATTGTTGCTGGCTTTATTGGCAACCCGTCAATGAACCTTGTGAGTTGCACCTACGTAGAGAAGGGTGGGAGAGGCTTCCTCGATGCAGGTGATTTTATAATTGATGTTACAGATCTTAAGGATGTAATAAAAGAAAAAGCAACAAAATCTGAAATGCTATTCGGTATTAGACCTGAGCACATTAAAGTGTATAAGAAACGTCCATCAAAGGAAGCTATCAGGGCGACAATTTATGTAGAAGAGCCGCTTGGAGCAGAATTACTACTCAGCCTGAAAGTTGGCAACAACATATTTAAGGCGAAAGAGAGGCTTGACTTTAAAGCCGATATAGAAGAGGAAGTATGGATGACATTTAACAAGAAGAACATATATATTTGATAAAAAACAGGAAGGGCGATCATATAAAAGCTCACGCAAGTAAGACTTATAACCAGTTTTTCTCGTGCGCTTTTAGGATTTTAGCACTTGCAATCAAGTAACAGATCACGCGGCGCGGAAGTTTCTGAGACTGGGGAGATCAGATGGTTTAGTCGGTGGTTCTGCTATATAATAAGATTAAAGAGTTAGTAGTTAGAAATAACTCGTTAATTAATAGGGAGATGGAGAAATAGGATTTGAATGAAACGATTAAGAATTTAGTAAAGGCCTTCATTGGTGAAAGCCAAGCGAGAAATCGATATAGTTTCTATGCAAGCATCGCTAGGAAGGAAGGATTTGAGCAAATCGCCGAAATCTTCCTCATAACGGCGGAGAATGAGAAGGAGCATGCAAGCACAATATTCAAATTCATCAATCAGATCAAGAAGGAGACGGGAGAAGAATTAAACGAGATAAAAGTTGAAGCAGCAGCGTCAACTATACTCGGCAACACGGCGGAAAACCTCAAGGCGGCAATCGCTGGAGAAAACTATGAACATACGAAGATGTATCCAGAGTTTGCAGACATTGCGGAGAGAGAAGGATACTCCGAGATCGCGGCTAGATTAAGAGCCATAGCTGAAGCTGAGAAGCATCATGAAGAGAGATATAAGAAGATCCTCGAAGAGATTGAAGCTGGCACGGTCTTTAAGAAAGACAAGGATGTCTGGTGGGTATGCAGAGAATGCGGATATGTCCATTATGGAGAGGAACCGCCAGAGAGATGCCCCTCATGCAATCATCCGAAGAGCTACTTCCAGCTGAAATGTGAAGAATACTAGGAAGCGAATGAAAACAACCGAGTTAAGACAGACATATAGATAAGATGCAACATCTGCGGAAACATAATTGAAGTCCTACATGAAGAAGTCGGACAACTCGTATGCTACAGGCAATCAATGGAGCTGCTTGAAGGAAAGGCAGAAGACACCGGGAAGGAGAAGCATGTTCCAGTTATAGAGAGAAAGGATGAAGCGGTAAGAGTTAAGGTTGGCTCCACGCCTCATCCTATGGAAGAGAAGCATTATATAGAGTGAGTAGAAATCTTAGTTGACGGAAGAATATACAGGAAGCACTTAAGCCCGGAGACAAGCCTGAAGCCGAATTTCTCGTCAAAACAGGAGAGGTTATCGCTAGAGAGTACTGTAGCATCCACGGCTTCTGAACTTCGAAATGATCTGCGAAATTATTGATAAGGGTGCATACTAATTCACCCCTCCTTTTTTATGAAGGGATTTTTAAAGGAGAAAGAACGCTTATGCAAAAGGTATAAAAGAGACGCAACTTCTTTTTAATGAGGATGGTTTAAATGCTATCTAAGATACCGATCGATATTAAAAAGGTTGAAGGAAAGATTCTTGATCGTGAGATATTAAGAGCCGCGATGATAGCTGAGCTAGACGCGATAAGCTTATACGAGCAATTAGCGGCCATGACCAAAAATAGAAGACTGAAAGAAGTTCTGCTTGATGTAGCTAATGAGGAAAAGACGCACTTCGGAGAGTTTCAAGCTTTACTGCTTAAAGAAGACACAGAGCAGGAAAAAGAGCTGGAAAAAGGCAGGGAAGAGGTAGAAGAAATTACTGAACAGCTCTAATCATGGAAAGACTTTCTCATCTAATTGAAGGCTTTTATGCATCATTAATGGAGAATCAAGAAGATAACAAGGCAGGTTCCGGAATGGAGGATGGAAAGATTCTAGCTGATGCCTTAATATTCTATGAGAACGAATGTAACATGCCTCTCTCTACGCTGCAAGCATAGAGAAGGATCCAGAATTTCGAAGCCTATCGTTCCATACTTCTTTATGCCCTCTTCTCTTTTAGCTCTACCTCTATCTATAATCTCAGCTGGGACGGTCCTAACAATAGTCGCCGTGATAATTTCAAGAATACCCATTAAGAAGAAAATAGCCGAGATATCATTAATCGGTTTAGGAGTATCCGAAATATCCTAATATCTTCGGCTACGCGATACAAAGTCTCTTCGGATTCGCTACGTAAAAAATCTTTCAAGAAGAAGATGAGCTGAATCGTAGAAAGCTGGAAAAGAGCGAGAAAACAAAGAGAGCATATGGAGGCTTTCTTCCCCCTTTTATTAATCTCTATCATTTTAATCTATCATTCTTTTCCAGGATTTTTCCCTAAGCCTTTCCGCAGCTAGCTCAGGCTTTTCAGCCAGCGTTATGGCTCTTCCAATTATCACGTATTTTGCCCCGGATGAAATAGCCGCTCTCAGGTCTCCTCCCTGAGCACCTATGCCCGGAGAATATATCGGAACATCCTCCTTCAAAACTTCATGGACTTCACGTATCTTTTCGGGATATGTTCCGCCTACAACTGCGCCGTCAGCCTTCCATGCCAGAGCCTTCTCCGCGAAGATGATATATTGCGGCTTTCTTTCATTCGTCTCCGCATCATATACGGTCTGGCCGTATCCTTCACGCGACGCTTTGTGGCTCATGTAGACGAGAAGTATAACTCCTCCATTCATTTTTCTAGCGGCTTCAAAGACGGGTTGTAATCCGTCTTCCCAGCCTACAAATGGATTAGCCGTAACAGCGTCGAAGCCTGCATTGAAAAAATTCTCGGCTATAACTCGATTTGTATATCCGATATCATTAATCTTACAATCCATTATAATAGGGAGGCCTAAGATGTGAGCCTCCTCTATGATCCTCTTAACTCCGCCGTGAAGCCCAAGCGGCAACAAGAGATGATTATTTATTTTCACAGCGCATATGTATGGATGAACCTTTCTAAGCATCCTTAAGCTCGCGGATAAGAGATCCCCACGTTTTGAAGGAATGCTGTCCAGAGCTAGAACTATGCGGGACTCTCTCTCCATCATCGATTTCTCCATCATCCTCTTAAATGACAACTATTCCTCCCTCCACTATACTAGTCCCACGCTGTTCCTCCGCAGAACCTAGTTACGAACTCGAAGGTTAATTTCTTCGCTTCAGTCAGCCTCTGTAAAGGTATGCCTGGAACTCCACAAAATATTAGGAGCACATTTCTGGTTTTCTCAATGACTTTAGCCTCTTCAGCATCCCGATACGGATAGATCGCGAGGAGCTTCTCCTCATCCGATATGACTATTTCGCGGCCGCTGAGCTTAATGGGTTTGCTCATTCCTATCCCGAGGAACTCCTCTCCTTCACGTGCATACCTCATCGTTAATTCTCCGCTTAGCTCGTCGATGTCGAATGTGGCTATCGCTATCTCCGTCTTCATAGATGCCAGATTATAGGCATCTACAAACGTGTTTATTCTTGGAAGAGGTTTTCCTCTTAAAACCCTCCTTATCAGAGCCTCCGCTGCCGGCCGCGTCTTAGTTGGGTCGACTCCAAGCCTCCAAAAGAAGTCTCTATAGGCTCTTAGAATCGGCCTGTTCTTTAATGTTTCAATATTGTAGGTCTCCCGGATCTCCTCAATGATTTTATGTTTAAATTCTTCAAGTTCCACGCTGGATTTCTCAATTCTGACTCCCTCTACACGTCCGGTTAAAATCCGAAGATCAGGGAAGTCCCTACGTATCTCCTCGCTGATCGCTACCGTCATAAATAGGCCTCCCCTTAATGCCATTTTATATCTTCAT
This sequence comes from Candidatus Bathyarchaeota archaeon, assembly GCA_021158305.1. Taxonomy (GTDB): domain Archaea; phylum Thermoproteota; class Bathyarchaeia; order Bathyarchaeales; family DTEX01; genus B63. The sequence goes on along the minus strand of JAGGUU010000078.1, from coordinate 4,142 downwards.
GTTTGTGATAAAAGTTTCTAGATGGACAAATTACTGGAAGATTATTCTTCAATCCTCTGTTTACTTATGTTCATCGGCGACTCTCCGGGCGACAGGGGTCTTAGACGAATCGAAAACTGTGTATGCTCTGGCTTAACGAGGTACTTTGGCAACGTATCTGGACCGCAGCTTCCACCTCCAAGCCCAGACTGTCTATAATCTAAGTTTAACGTTATGTCTTCCCGTCTCTTCAGTTCGTATGTGTGTCTCGCCTTGTCCAGATCCTCTGTTCTGTAGTGATGTACGCTTACCTCCATGCGTGGCATGGCTACTGCTAGAAGGCCTAGGCCTGAACTATTCGTCAATGATGCCCAGCGTACATCCGTCTTATTTCCGTTTTCCTGCGGAACAATGTAGGGTACGTATTGCTCATCAACAGTTCCGCTGTAGACGCCGACGGGGGCTCCCTCATTCCTGTCACAATAGTTTTCATGTGGCCCTCGACCGTACCAAGTGAACATGTTGAATTCTCCAGGGATAATCATCTGTAAGCCTATCCTCGGCAGGGGTGGAAGATCAGAGAGCGGCTTAACATCCGTGTCGATTATTATGTCTCCACTACCATAAATCCTATATACGTATTCGCATCTAAACCTCGCCGTTTCCATATCTAAAAGTGTAGTCTTCACCTTTACTTTGACATGCTTAGATGAGAGCTCTTCAGCCTCAATTCTATCTAATCTGTGTCTAAGCCTGTCAAGCCCCGCCTCCCTCCACTTGGGGGCAAGCCTCGGAGCATCATTATCCGTAGGCGCACGCCAAACATTCAGCCGCGGCCCCTTCCTCACCAATTCGGTTTCTCTGAATAGGAGGGAAGATATACGTCCCGTCTTTCCGTCAAACGTTAACGTGAAGTTTCTTCCATGAATCTTTATGTCCTCCTCTTCTTCAAGCCTCAGAGAAGGCATATCTTTGACTCTAACCTTCGGATTCGGAGGAGTCTTGAAGGGAATCTTAAACTGAGCCCAGCCTACCTCGTATCCTTTTTCAGCCCATAATGTATCCTCTGCAAGTTTGAACCGTATAGTTAGCCAGTATTCCGCTCCAGGTTTAATTTTGGGCCTTATAAAAGGAATCGTTACTATACAGCTTTCATGGGGCGGAACCAACATCTTTACCAGTCTTCCCCGCTGAATCATATCTCCATCCTCAGCTATCTCCCAGAAGACATCAAGTGCTTCCAGATCCGTGAAGTTATATCTATTGATGATCCGCAGCTTGCCGCTTTCCAGATCCACAGGCTCCACCTCGACTGGTTGCTGTATCTTTTTACATTCCCACATAGCTGGTTTAGGCGTGCGATCTGGCCATAGCAAGCCGTTTATGCAGAAGTTTCCGTCGTTCGGCTCATCCCCGAAGTCTCCACCATATGCCCAATATTCTTTCCCATCTCCGGTTCTCCGTTTCAATCCTTGATCGATAAAATCCCAGATGAATCCTCCGCAGAGCCGCTTGTATCTTCGGATTAGATCCCAGTACTCCTTCAGGTTTCCTGTGCTATTCCCCATGGAGTGAGCGTATTCGCACATGATCAGCGGTCTATCTTCTTCTGGATCTTCAGCCATCTCAGCCAGCCTATCTAGGCTCGGATACATAACGCTTAAGACGTCTATGCTTTGCGGAGCCTTCCCTGGGAGATGTATGGCTCCTTCGTAATGCACGGGTCTGGTTGGGTCGTATCTGTGTATCCAGCCTGCGGCAGCCTCATGATTCGGTCCGTAGCCAGACTCGTTTCCAAGAGACCACATTATGACGCAGGGATGATTTTTGTCCCTTTCAACCATTCTTATGACGCGTTCCATGAACGCGTGGAGCCACTCCGGATCATTAGCTGGCTCTTTCCTATAAGGCACGCATTGAATATTTGCTAATCCGTGACATTCTATGTTCGCCTCGTCAATTACGTAGATTCCGTACTTGTCGCATAGATCATACCAGGCTGGATGATTGGGATAATGCGATGTGCGTACGGCATTAAAATTGAACTGTTTCATGATCTTTATGTCTTTAATCATAGTCTCAACCGTGACTACATGGCCACGCTCGCCGTCATGTTCATGCCTATTTACTCCCTTAAGGAGAACGGGGACGCCGTTTATCAGTATCTGTCCATCCTTGACCTCAACTTGGCGGAAACCGATCTTGCAGCTCTCAGCTTCAATGATTTCTCCATCGGCTTTCTTCAATGTTAATACTAGAGTGTATAGATATGGTGTTTCAGCAGACCACTTCTTCGGCTTTCGAACGACGCTCTTAACCTCAAACGCAACTTCATGTCTCGGCTTCAGTCTTTCAAGCTTACGTCTGAGAGGCTCATCAAATACTATGGAGCCATCCTCATCGTAGAGCTGCGCCTCAATGATAAGCGGGCCAGCCTCTCTATCTGAATAATTTTTGATGTTAATTCTTAGTTTCAGCTCAGCGTCTCTATATTCGCTGTCAAAAATTGTTCTAACGAAGAAATCCCTTATGTGGATTTTAGGCGTACAGTACAGGTAGACATCGCGGTATATGCCGCTTAGACGCCACATGTCTTGATCCTCAAGGTAGCTTCCGTCACTCCATCGTAGAACCTCAACTGCGACTAGGTTTCTTCCAGGATGCACATATGGCGTTATATCAAACTCTGCTGGTAGACGACTGTCCTGGCTGTAACCGACCTTATGCCCGTTGATCCAGACGTAGAATGCCGAGTCCACTCCCTCAAAGATTATGAAGATCTTTCTGCCGCTCCATTCATCTGGAACTATAAACCATCTTCTGTACAATCCCGTCGGGTTCCAATCTCTCGGAACCCTCGGAGGATCTGGAGGAAATGGATATCTAACATTCACATATATTGGCTTGTCGTATCCAAGCATTTGCCAATTGCTCGGAACCGGTATGTCATCCCAGCTTTCAGCATTGAAATCCACCCTATAGAAGCCTTCCGGAACAGACTTCGGGTTTCTGCATAGCTTGAACTTCCACTCACCATTCAACATTAATATCCATGGAGACTTCATCCTTTCATATTTGAGCGCGGATTTTTCGTCAGGATAAACAGCCAAGGTTGTGTGGGCTGGCTCCCGATTACGCTCAACTATTCTCGGATTTTCCCAGTCGTAGCTTTCCTGAAAATTCTTCCCCATGAGAAACCCTTCCAATACTTTTATAGACCATTTCAGCCTTTAGGTTTTTTCACGTTCACCCTTTCTATTCCAGAGCTAAGTAGTCATAAATAAAAAATATGATCCGGAACTCGTTGACGCCTTAACACTACAAACGATGGAGACTTTGACTGGGTGAAAGGAACTAAAATCTTAACTTTTTGGCATATCTTTTAAAGATTGAAGAAGAATATTTGAAAAGTAACAAAATCAAAAAAGTTCACATCCTTACTGGATTCTCACAAATTTTCATAATAGTGGCTATTATTTCTTATGAAAGAGGGTGGGAAAATTTATTTTGTGGGAGGTGGGTTATTTATTTAGGCGGTCCAATTGAGCGAAGTAACTGTAAAGGTTGACCAGAAAGGAAGAATCGTTATACCCTCAAACATTAGGAAAAAGTTCAACATAAAGAATATAGTAAAGATCATCGTTAAGGAAGGAGAGATAACTCTAAAGCCCGTAGAAGATCCTTTAAAATCTCTAGAGAAACTAGTTGTAAAAGGAACAACGGATGTAGAGAAGGAGATTCAACGACTGCGTAGAATAGCAGAACGTGAACTTCAAAAGGAGGTCTAGAACTGCCAATACTTATAGAGACAGATATCCTGCTTGCCCTAATATCGCCCGGAGATAGACATCATGCCGATGTGATAGGGCTTCTTGACAGGCTTCTCGGAGAAGTTAAGATTTCCCCATACTCACTCATAGAGATGGACTTGCTCCTAAAGTCTGGAGAGATCATTGTTAAGGATATTGTAGCCTTCTATGACATCCTCAGCGAACTTCTTAAATATAGGCGGATAGGCACATTCCCGACAAAACCTGAATATCACTGTGAAGCCTTTAAGCTGAGAGAGAAATACAGGTTCCTAACATATTTTGATAGTCTTCACGCGGCCGTCGGGATAATTGAGAACTTGGAGATGGTAAGTTATGATGGAAGATACGCAG
>JAGGUU010000092.1 GCA_021158305.1 Candidatus Bathyarchaeota archaeon | reverse complement strand
GTTTCTTCGTTATAATTCGTTATCACCTTGATGTAGCCCTTTAACATATCATCTACTTCAACATCACCAGTATCAACCCTTAAACATCGCAGCTTACTCACCTTACCTCTCGTAGCCACTATCACTACATTCTTTTTTCCAACAGACCTGATCACTTTAGGTGAAAACTCCTGATTACCCCTGCCAAAGATGAAGCCTTGACCTCCAATAGGAGACACAATGATCTTTGCTTTAACAAACTTTTCTAAAAGTTTCATTATTCCTCTCTCGTTCAAATCTTCATCTACAAGCTTCCCATCATGAACAGCGTCTACACCCAGCAATGTCTTCTTAACTTTAAGTTCATCAGCTATAGTTCTAGTTGTCGTTCCAGGTCCAAGCAGATACAACGTATCCTTATCCATGTTCTCTACGACATATTTGGCGATAGATCTCTGATTTTCTCTTTGAGATTCGCTGGCACGCGTCGGCTCTTTACCTAACTGCACAAGCTCTTTCACAGTAGGAACTTTCAAGTAGCCATATAATTTAACTTCCAGCTTAGACCTTCTAAAGGCTTCCTCGTTTATGTCTAAAACCTCCTTCTCTTCAATATCCACGTTTCCTTTGACAAAAGCGTCAACAACTTCAGCTGCTGCCTTCGCGTTAACTGCGAAAACTGAACTAAACATTTTTACGCCAGACGGAACACCAATAACAGGCTTTTTTAAACCTATCACATCATAAATGTCTCTAGCTGTTCCGTCTCCCCCAACAAACACAAGCAGATCAACATCATCATTCAACATCTCTTTCACAATTCTCTTTGTGTCCTCAGCTGACGTAGCTTCACTACCTAATGATCCTACTACGGAATATTCAATGCCAAAATTTTTAACAATATTCTCGCCCATGCATTCAGGCGCCGCTAAAATGAAGAGTCCTCCCTCACTTTTGATGTTAGATAAAAATTGTTTCGCCTTTTCAGGCGCCACTGACTTAGCACCTAACTTTAAAGCTTCAACATATATGTTTCCATCTGTTCCTTTAAGGCCAACTGCGCCTCCCATCCCCGCTATAGGATTCACTATAAAACCTATCAGTTTCATATTACATCATTCCAATAGTCGACGTAGAATAAATTACGGTGCGATAAATAGTTGTCTGCCCTCCGTTAGGGATTGTGTAACCTTCTTTCTAGCGCTTTGAAGGAGCCTCCAGACAGTTCCGCGAGAAATCCCCATATTTGATCCGGCATCTTCCTGTGGCAGCCCTTCTAAGTCTACAAGCCTCAAGACTTCCAGCTCAGCTGGTTCCATGTAGATGGGAGTCGGATTCATCTGAGAAACAGGGACAAATCTTCTTGCAGGGGGGATGTTCCTATCATTACTGGTTTTGGCTTTCTTCCCTTCGACCCACGCCTACGACGACCTCTAAGTAATCCTTTTTTATTGAACCGCAACCTTTATATGGTTTTGTGCATAATCACATAATTGAAAAATGTGCATAATCTCAAAAATGAGATGAATAAAAATGGGTTACAGACATAGATACATGTACTACATGACTGGACTGCCAGGATGGATAAGATTTGGATTCTCACCCGGCTGGATAGGAAGATCTCCAACAGGACTGCCTCCTACAGCTCAGTGGCTAATGCAAAGCGGCCTATTACCGCAGTATATGCAGTACCTCCAAACACAAGTTCCCCAAACAGTTCCTCTAACGACGGTTCCCACCACAACGCCACCCGCAGTTCAACCCTCCGTAGCGCCTTTAACATCCGCACCTTTCGGAGTCCCTTTTGCCACAACCTACAGCAAAGAACAAGAGAAAACGATGCTAGAACAGCAAGTTACCATGTTAGAATCACAGCTGGAAGCCATAAGAAAGAAGCTTGAAGAACTAAGCAAATAAGCGGAGGTGAAATCGCATGTCTAGAGGAAGAGGGTTTGGCAGAGGGTTCGTTGGTTTTGGTAGAGGAGTAGGCTGGTTCGGATGGGGCAGAGGCTTCGGCAACCCCTACCCATTCTGCAGATGGTTCCCATGGCTTCCTAGATGGTGGTGGGCCAACCCGGCCTACTATGGCGGTTTTGCCAGTATGCCCTACTACTCTGGATACTTACCCATACCATACGTACAACCTTACCCATATTTGCCATACAGACCATACTAAGGTTGACCTAGACAATAAAAACCGAAAAGGAAAAATGCATGAAATGAAACTCGCGATCCCTACGAAAGGAGATAAGGGTTTAGAAGATTTCGTATCCGACGTTTTCGGTAAAGCTGAAACTTTCACGATCCTGGAGATCGCCAATAGCTCCATCGTTAACGTAGAAGTAGTCAGAAACCCGGCGGCCTCCTATAAGCACGGCTCAGGACCAATAGTTGTGAAGATGCTTACCGATATGAAGGTAAAAGCGGTGGCTGCAAAGGAATTCGGCCTAGGCGCATCAACCTTACTGGAACAGAATAAAATAAAAAAACTAAAGATTAAGGCAAAAATACCTGTAAAAGAAGCCGTTCAAAATATCATTAAAGAACTAAAAGAACAAGCATAGTCATAACGTTAACACATCTCTTGCAGCCATTTCTTGTCCATAAATTCTATAACATTTTTTCGAGCGCTAGACAAGACTCACCAACAGTCGGAGAAGCTCCGAGTTGTTTTTTACGTCGAATCTCTCCTTCAGCCAAGTAAACCTCCCAGCCATCTTTCCGTTCAGGTCATTCTATTCGATCTTCCCGCTTTTTAGACATATCACTAACAAAACGTTCAGAATATCCTCTTAGGTCTAAATCAGTATTGTGGGAAAACGGATATTTTGAGGATAAATTCACAGTACGTGTTTAGCTCACCGAAAAGAAGACGGGATGATGGAAAGAGAGTTCCAGGGCATCATCTGTGAACGGAAGCTGCTGAACAGCTCCAAAATACGTGAGCGGACATTCGTCTACGGATACGGCATAACAATAGGACTTGATAGGAAACCTCAAATCAGAGAGTCCGGAAATGTAAAGCCTGAAGCCAAACCTGGAATTAGCATCTTACTCTGCCGGCGGGGATTCTTACTCCATGTACTCCTCAGCCTAGAGTAGAATGAGTTCTGAGGATAGTATTCGTGGCAATAGGAGTCCATTAACAGTTTTATCTTTGCATCTTATGGTTGTTACCTCAGCTCCTTTACTTCAAGCCATCGGATTGAGCAAATGTCCAAAAAACAAACTTGTCACCAAGGAAAACTATTTAGCAGCGTTCTAATTTTTTTGTAGTTTTTCTTCATCTCTTCTTCGATTTTCGGATTATACAGTAGAGTGGCAGGATGTCTCAAAGGCAGAATTATCTTGTCCCCAGCATTGAATGTTTTTCCGCAGATTTTTGAATAGCTGAAATTATCCATAAGTTCATACTTTTGGAATATGTATTTAGCTGGCAGATAGCCTAGAGTCGCTATCACCCTCGGATTCACTATGTTTATTTCTTCATCTAGGTATCGGCTACAAGCTTCGATTTCTCTAGGTTTCGGTCTTCTATAATGCGGCAATAAGCATTTCACAAGGTTTGTCATGTAAATATCTTCCCTTCTGATTTTTGCATATTCTAACAATTCATTTAATTTTCCTCCAGAAGGACCAACAAACATTCTCCCTTCTTCATCCTCACGATACCCGGGGGCTTGAGCGATAATCATCAGCGCCGAGTTTGGGTTTCCCTCTCCAGTTATAGCCTGAGTTCTCGTCTTCCAAAGTTCACACCTCATGCATGTTCT
>JAGGUU010000158.1 GCA_021158305.1 Candidatus Bathyarchaeota archaeon | reverse complement strand
GTGTGCGAGACGACGGTCGCGTATGTTCCGGAGGAACGAACCATCTTGCCACCGTCTCCCGGGGAGAGCTCAATGTTGCAGATCATTGTTCCCTCGGGGATCTCTCCGACTGGAAGGATATTCCCCACCTTTACATTAGCTTTGCCGCCTATCTCTAGCGCTTGTCCCTCATAGATTCCTTCAGGAGCAACAGAGTAGAAGGTCTCGCCATTCTCAAGCTCTATGCATGCTAGAGGCGCTCCTCTGCCGGGATCGTGCAAAATCTGCTTAACGCGGCCTATCATAACGCCGCCTAAGACTTCCTTAGGCGGATTCGGATACTTTGAAGGTGCGACTCTTTTGTGTGTTGAGGCACGCCATGTTGGTGAGCCTCTTCCACGTCTCTGAACCCGTATTCTCTTACCCAAACCTTTAACCCCCTAAGACTATAATATTCCTAGCTTGATTGCGACATCTGTTGCGCTGTATCCAGGCTCAAGCCGAACAAATGCTTTCTTCTTGCCTCTGCTGGTGATAACCGTGTTAACTTTGCTGACCTTGACGTTGTAAAGCTCCTCCACTGCCCTTTTTATATCCTTCTTTGTCGCCTTTATATTCGTGATGAAGACTAGCTTATTCTCTTTTTCAAGGAGGCGGTTGGTAGCCTCAGTCATTAGGGGATATAGGATAACCTCATGCGGCTTCATGTCCCGCGTCCTCCATTCCATTCTTTAAGCTCCTCAATGCTGGACTTCGTCCACACAGTTAGTCTTCCAGGATGAGTTCCCGGAGCAAGTATTTCGGGATTCAGATCCTTAACGAAGGATACATCGACTCCAGGTATGTTCCTAGCAGCCTTAACTATGCCTCCATCCTCAGATATAACTATTAATGGGCCTACTCCCATCTTCTTTCTTCTTCCACGCATCTTCCCTTTTCCAGCCCGGACCTTTATGCTTTCCTTCACTCGGGAAATATCAGGCCAGAGACCTAACTTAATGAATGCCTCCTTAACATCCTGTGTTCTCTTAAGATTTTGAAGGTCATCGGTTACCACTAAGGGTAGCGCTGGTACTTCATCAATCACATGTCCTCTTCTGGACACGATCTCTTTAGATCCCGTTGCGGCTATGGCGGAGAACAATGCAAGACGCTTCTCCTTCTTTGGAATCTTCTTGCTTATCTTCTTCTCAACAACCGGAGGATGAGTTCTTCTACCTCCAACTGTTCCAGGAGCGAAGGCGGCTCTCCTCGACCCTTTAACTCTAGGAACCCTGGCAATTCCATACCCCGCTCCCCAGGATTCGGCGGTTGTCCTCTTTCCAGCCATAACATCCCTTCCTTGAGGCTGGATTCTATGGGATTGAATAGCGACGACTGCTCTTTTAATAACGTCTGGTCTCAAGCTATAATCGAAGATGCTTGGAAGCTTTATTCTTCCAGCTTTCTTGCCTTCCAAGTTAAAGATTGAGATAAACCTGCTCATTATCTTGTCACCTCACTTAGACGCCCTGTAGAGACTCCAGCGCAACATAAGTTATTTCTGGAGGAGCCTCACTGACTTCTTTTGGCGGACGTGCTGGATATCTCAATCTTATTAGACGCTTAGCTGGTCCCGGGACGCTTCCTTTAAGCATAAGGTACATGCCTTTCACGGGGCCGTATCTTAGAAATCCGCCTTTAGGAGTAACTTCTTCTCCATTCTCACCTATCTTTAGGATACGCTTGTTGAATTCGGTTCTCTGATGATAACCCATCTGTCCAGGTCTCGGAACAGTGTACAGAACTCTCGGCGGCTTCCAAGGTCCAAGAGCGGCAACTCCTCTCTTAGTCTTCCTAGCTTTGTGACTTAGAATCTTTACTCCCCATCTCTTCACGACTCCCTGCCACCCCTTCCCTTTGGTGACAGCAATTACGTCTACGAACTGTCCTTCTTTGAAGACCTCGTTGACGCTGATGGTCTTGCCTAAAATCTTCTTGATATACTCGAACTGTTCCTCTATTGATCCACCGCCGACTTTAATCTCCATGATGTCAGGTTTCTTCTTCGGTACTCTGGCTAGCCTAGGCTGGGTTGCAGCTATAACCCTGAATTCAACTACTTCCTTAAGGTTCTTTTGAATCTTATTTAGGGATTCCTCAGTATTAGGATTCCTCGGCACTCCCTTAAGCCTCTCAAAATCCTTAGGTAAAGATTCGGCCCAGGCCTCCGTTAGAGTCTTCAATCCATACTCATCCTTGGTGTAGGCTCTCACGGCACAGATGAACATGGGCGGAGTGTCAATTATTGTAACTGGATATGCGACTTCCTGCCCATAATTTGGGGAACGCGGCTTATCCTCGACCATAATGACATGTGTCATGCCGGCCTTGTACCCGGCGAAGCCGAGTAAGACCGGTCCCTCATCAACCTCGGGCCAATATCTTATTCTTCCAATAGGACGTGCAGCACGTCCTCTAGGCAGATAGGCCAAGGATCCTCTTTTAGGGGCGTGCTTCTTTCTGTGGCCCACCGGTCTTCAATCTCCTAAAGCATTCATCCTGTTTTTGGCTATCTTGTACTTTTCAAATAGAGGGGGAATAATATAAACGTTTACGATGTTTGATTGCCTAAGAATATACACGCATGAATAATTAGGGATGCCATATATCCATTTTTCTAAGATGCTTTTATAGTATATATGTTGGTTTCCTTTCTTCCTTTCCCAAGTTTTTTAGAAGCCTACGGAGTTCAGACTGTTTTATGATTCTCCTCTCTAGGGATGATCTGAAGGATTCAGCTTTTCTCTTCAGATCTGTTAAGTCGATGTTCAGCCCTGTTAAAGCAACTATCTTTTTGAGAATATAATATGCGGCTTTTGGATATACTCCATCAATGTATGCTGGAACGGCGCTCCATAGACTTACCACATCGATTCCTTTTGTTTTGCATTTCCACATAATTTCGCTATATATGCTTGTGGGGCCGGAGTATTGGGTCAGTACGGAACCTATCTTTTTTAGCTCGTCGAGTAACTTCTCATTATTTGTCGTTGAACTTATCAGCGTCTCTTCATCTAGAGTTATGTTGGCGAGGTATCCGCCTATCGTGTATATGCGTTCAACATTCATCTCTTCAGCTACTTTAAGAATGGCGTCTGCGTATTTGGGCCAATTCACGTATGGCTCGACGCCCAGAAGCAGTATGAGGTTTAAACCTTCCCTTCCCTTCCAGTAGTAAAATACGCTCTGGGGAGGAATGTAAGATCGTATCAACCCTTCCTTTATCGAGACGTGAGGTCTCTGAATCGAGTAATCGTGGAATTCTCCTTGAAGAATCTCGCCGAATCTCTTTGCCTCTAGCTTATCTACTAGATACTTGACCGAGAATGTTGAGACCTTTCCAGCATTAACCCACCCATCCATTCCTATGATCATTTGTGAAGAACGAAATGTAGGTTTCTCGTATATTTTCACATTTTCCATTAATGATTCACGAAAATAGATAAGAGCATAAGGCAATATATGGATATTGTTGCTGAAGGATTCAAGGCACCTGCGTGAATCCAGCCGCCCGTTTAATTCAATGGAGGATCAAAGGGATTGAACAATCTAAAAATAACAAAGACATTACAGGATTACTTCTTTGTGCTATATGTTCTAGCCGAACTGGGCGCTCGGGAAAAAACCGTTAAACTATCAACTAAGTTTCTGGCTGAGAAGCTCGATCTCTCTCAGCAAACCATCTCCAGATACCTCATCAGCTTGGAACGTATAGGCTGGATAAGGCGGACTGCTACGCGTGAGGGAAGCTTCATCCGCATAACTGATCTTGGAGATTTACAGTTGAGGAAGGTACGTGCCGCTCTGAACTTCATCTTTGAGAGGAAACCATCACCGATAATTATTGAAGGGACGGTTTTCAGCGGGCTTGGTGAAGGCGCCTATTATGTTACACGTGAGCCTTACAGGAAACAGTTTATTGAGAAGCTAGGTTTTGACCCTTATCCCGGAACTCTAAATTTGAAATTAACCTCCGAGTATGATATTCAGATGAGGAGGGAGCTTGAGGTCAGAAGTGGAATAGAGATTCATGGATTTAGCGATGCAAACAGAACGTATGGGCCTGTGAAGTGTTTCTTGGCTCGAGTAAATGGGAAAGAAAAGGGAGCGGTAATCTTGGCGTTAAGGACCCATTATGATAGTTCAGTCATCGAGGTTATCGCCCCGAAGCATCTAAGGAACGTTCTAGGGCTGAAGGATGGAAACAGGGTGAGGGTTGAGGTTTTCTTAGAGGGGTAAAATCTCCTGACTAGATTGTGTAGGAGAGTAGCCATGAGATAATTGCGCCGACCAGCGGCGCCAGCATCCACCCAAATATGATATTCCTAGTTTTACGTTTATTCATAAAAACTATTCTTTTCGCTACTCCTATTCCCAGTATTCCTCCTACCTGAGCTTGGGTAATCGATACTGGAAGCCCAAACTGTGTGAAGAGATGCACGGTTATCGCTCCGCTGAGCTGTGAGACAAGAGCCGTAACAGGACTTAAACCGATTATTTCCCTTCCGACAGATTCCGTTATTCCTCTGCTTAAAAAGTATATGCCCAGAGCCGCCGCTAACCCGAAGAGCAGCGGAATTATCTCTTTTATCGGCATGAAAGGAGCGTAGATTCCGCTCACTAATCCCAAGGTATTCGCGCCTAGAACATATGCTACATAAAACGATAGAGCTGACGCTACCTTCCCATATATGTAATTAAGTGTTAAGATGTTCTTGACACGCGAAGTAGCGTAAGACAACATTCTGCAGATTGCTACTGATAGAATAGCGGAAAAGAATGGATTTATGACCCAAAACGCGAATACTGTCAGTGTGAATCTCCAGTTTACATTTATCTGGCTTCCAATCCCGATCCCGACGGCGGATCCTATTAGGCTTTCAGATAATGAAAGAGGTAGACGAAAAATTGTTGCGACTCCTATGATAATCATAGCGGTTACCATAATTATAGTCATAGCTTCCATGCTTACTTCTCCCAGAACTCCGTGATATACTGCTCTGGAAAGCTTCGCTCCTTCAATAATTACTCCCAAGAAGACCCCTAAAGCAGCTAAGATGGCCGCTGTTCTATATCTGACGAATCCTGCACCTACATTTGCCCCGAAGCAAGCCGAGGCATTATTTGCTCCTAAAATAGCGCTGAGGAATAAGCCTGTGACGAATAAGAGAAATAAGCTGATCGACATCTAGGCTCTCGCCTTCATCACTATTGTGATAAGTATCTCTGAGGACTGAGCTGCTGAATCAGCTATACCATCGATTGTTAAAACAAGGTCTTTGAGTTCTAGGAGTGTTAATGAGTCTATCTCACGAGAAAATATTGCCCTCAGCAGTTTCCATTTTATATCGTCAGCCTCCTCCTCTAGCTCCTTCACCTTTATAGATTTCTTAATGACGGCGGCAGAGTTTTTCTCCAAGTCATAGACGGCGCTTCTTAAAACTTCAACTGTCTTCACAACCTTATCTAAGAAAAGATTAAATGAGACATCTCCGCCAGTGCTGCATTTTCTCAGCATCTTGTCAAGTCTGCTTCTAGCTAGAATCTGAGAGGAGTCCTTGGCGTAGTCTGCTATGTCATCTATGCTGTTCAATAATCTTATAAAGTCCTCACGTAGACCAGAGAAGAAGGCTCCTTCACAAAGAGTTATTAGAGATTTAAGGTATAGATCATCTGCTAGAGACTCATATACTGATATCAAGTCTATTTTAGCTTCAAATGTGCTTGGCGAACTTAAGACTATGTCCCCGCTTATAAGAGATGATATGAGGGTTCTAAATTCTTCTACAACCTTAAATACGGAGTCTAGATACTCCGTGAGAAGACGAAGAGTCTCTTTCTCCCTCCGTCTAAACAATCGGAGGAATGAGCTGCGGAATGTCATTTCTCTTGCCTTCTCGATAGTATCCTTCCACTTATGTCAGGATCTATGCTGATCATGATGGATATTTTAATATGCGCAATTTAGTGAATATATGCTAGGCATATAAGTATTTATAGATATTCAAAGATGACTTAAATCTAGATGCTGGAGATAACGATCTATTAGAAGTTTCGGTCTGTTTCCAAATTATTGAAAACTATTTTTCTTCAGCTCGATTAGTTTCCTTCCCTTAGTTAAGGATGAGACGTGAATTAATCCGGAGATCTCCATCGCCATCAGGTTTTTGTTCAAATCGTCTAGACCTATCTCCTTATAGAAGGCCTTTAACATCTCTAGGAGCTCTTCATCCGTCATTGAGCCTTTCTTCTGAAGTATCTCAATTATAGTTAAATAGATTGGATGGATCTTCCATGTGCTCGTTGCCATGATTATCCCTCATTCCTACGCCACTAGAGGCGCTGGCTTCTGGGCCTTTCTAGCTTGCTTCATGAAGTTGCGGTACCAGTTATCCATGTCTGGAGTTATACTCGGTCCTATCTTCTTTAAGGCCTCCCTAAAGTCGGAGAACCTAACTTCTTTCGAGTTTATATCTCTGCGAAGGGCTATTAAAGCGGCTTCTCGGCAGACAGACTCTATGTCTGCTCCAGAGTATCCCTTTGTTAATCTAGCCAGCTCTCTAAGGTCGACATCCTCTGCAAGCGGCATATTCTTCGTATGTATCTTAAAGATTTGATACCTACCTTCCTCGTTTGGTTCTGGAACGTAGATCATGCGGTCTAACCGTCCCGGCCTAAGGACGGCTGGATCTAATATATCAGGTCTGTTGGTTGCCGCGAGAATGATCACTTCCTGTAGAGGCTCTATTCCGTCTATCTCCGTCAGCAGCTGGCTGATAACTCTCTCGGTAACGCCGCTGTCGGCGTATCCGGCTCCTCTCCTAGGAACAAGAGCATCGATTTCATCGAAGAAGACTATGGCGGGAGCTGACATTCTCGCCTTCCTGAAAACTTCGCGTATAGCTCTTTCAGATTCGCCAACCCACTTTGAGAAGACTTCCGGTCCCTTAATACTTATGAAGTTTGCTTCACTCTCGGTAGCAACTGCTCTTGCGAGTAATGTTTTTCCACATCCAGGAGGACCAAATAGGAGGATGCCCTTGGGCGGGGTGATGCCCATTCTCTTAAAGACCTCGGGGTTCTTAAGTGGCCACTCAACTGATTCCTTAAGTTCCTGCTTTACTTCTTCAAGATCTCCGACATCATCCCAATGGACCGTTGGAACCTCTATTGCAACTTCCCTCATGGCTGTAGGCGTGATCTCCCTATAGGCATTTATGAAGTCTTCCATCTTCACCTCCATTTTCTCTAGGACGCTTGGAGGAATCCTCTCCTGTTCAAGATCTATCTCTGGTAAGTATCGGCGTAGAGCCTTCATCGCCGTTTCACGGCAGAGGGCGGCGAGATCCGCACCCGTATATCCATGCGTCATCTCAGCTAGTTTCTTCAAGTCGACATCCGGAGCTAAAGGCATCCCTCTTGTATGGATCTGCAGTATCTCATATCTTCCCTGCTTGTCCGGTATTCCTATCTCTATCTCTCTATCGAATCTTCCAGGCCTCCTAAGTGCTGGATCTAAGGCGTTAGGTCTATTAGTCGCTCCTATGACTATCACGTTTCCACGTCCCGTTAAGCCGTCAAGCAAGGCTAGAAGCTGCGCTACAACTCTTCTCTCAACCTCACCCGTAACCTCTTCGCGTTTAGGCGCTATCGCATCAAGTTCGTCAATGAATATTATGGCTGGTGCATTCTTTTCAGCCTGCTGGAAAATCTCTCGAAGCCTAGCTTCTGACTCCCCATAGAACTTACTCATGATCTCAGGCCCATTTATAGAGAAGAAGTTAGCGTCAGACTCGTTTGCAACAGCCCTTGCGAGTAATGTTTTTCCACATCCAGGAGGACCGTGGAGAAGAACTCCCTTAGGCGGATCTATGCCTAGTCTCTGGAAGATCTCGGGATGCCTCATCGGTAACTCTACCATTTCCCTTAGACGCTGAATCTCCTCCTTAAGCCCTCCAATATCCTCATACGTAGTTCGAGGAACTCCCTTAGCTTCAGGAGCAGGTTCAGATAGTATCTGAAGCTTCGTATCATAAGTTAACCTAACGATTCCACGAGGTCTAGTCTTCATGACGGTGAACTGAACGGGATGTCCAAGCATCATAACTAGGGCTGTATCTCCTTCAACAAAGGTTCTCTCCATAAGTCTATTCTTGACAAAGTTTGTGAAGTCCTCGTCGACGTTTAGGCGCATATCTATCGGAGCGAGAACCATACTTATTGCATCCTTAACCTCCGCTCTTCTCACGATGACATACTCGTTTATTGAAACGCCAGCATTTTTACGCGTAAATCCATCAATTCGAATTATTCCTCTACCTTGGTCTTCAGAGTAAGCTGGCCAAGCTATTGCGGATGTTCTTCTCTTCCCGATTATCTCGATTACGTCTCCGGCTGAAACTTGGAGTTTTTCCATTGTACGCTGGTCTATCCTTGCTATGCCCCTTGCTACATCCCTCTGTTTAGCATCACCTACTCTAAGCTGGACCTCAACCATTCAGCTCACCGTCATTAACAGGATGGCTTCTATACCAAAAAGAATTAGGGGAGAATATATAAACGTAGTGAACAATTATACTCTTCGGACGGTCAATGTCTGAAGGTTGCCTATCTCATCTACTTTTTTAAGTGCTTCTTCAACTTCATCGAGCCCGCCTGCCTTGTCTTCGGGAAGTAATAGATGAGCTATTACTGCTACAAGTCCAAATGCTACAGGCTCTTCCTCAAATTTGTGTACAGATGCGAAGTCCGGGAGACAATCTTCAATCTTCTTTTTTAAATCTTCCAGATCGACCGTTACGTCGGAAGGAAAAATCTTCAATGATACTAGAACCTTAGCCATTTTTTCTCCTCCTCGGAAATCGCAGTAAAAAAGAACTACAAGTATTTAAAGACTACGTCTCCGAGTCTAACCTTAAATACTTTCCACTCTCATCGTCTATAGATGATTCTCGTCAAACTTAAGTTTAGGGCACATCTAGAGAATATTGTTGCGAGAAGAAGGGGAAAGTTTATTGTCCTTTGAAGAGAGGCAGATACTTATCATCGGAGCGGGTCCGTCGGGGCTCATCGCGGCGAGAGAAGCTGCCAGAAGAGGAGTAGATGTCTTAGTTGTTGAGGAAGACTCCGAGATAGGAGTTCCATGTCACTGTGCTGGATTGCTAAGCCTAAGAGGACTGAAGAGGCTGAATATATCTGCGGATGGATCTTATGTGCAGAATAAGGTTCGAGGTGCATTTTTCCATTCTCCTTCTGGATTATCTTTCAAGGTTGAAAAGCAAAGTCCAGTTGCATGCGTCGTTGATCGTTCATCTTTTGACAAGTACCTTGCGTCTCAGGCTACTAGGATAGGGGCGGAGATAAGGCTGAATAGCAGGGTTCAAGAAATACAATTAGAAAATGGATGTGTTGCTGCTAGATCTAAGAAGAGGGTCTTTAAGGCGTCCATAGTTATCGATGCTGAAGGCGCATCATCAAGAATTGTGAAAGCGGCTGGTTTGAAATCTACAAATCCCTCTCATTTTCTTCCAGGCTTCCAGCTAGACCTCTACGGAGTAGATGTGGATCCGAACTATGTTGAGGTACACGTTGGAAGTAGGGTTGCGCCTGGTTTCTTTGCATGGGTTATTCCCTTAAGTAGCAACTCGGCGAGGGTTGGATTAGGTTGTAGGAAAGCTAATCCAAAGGAGCTTCTACAAAGATTCATAGAGAGACGCTTTAAGGGAGAAGAGTATGAGATCCTTACGTCCCGCTCGGGGACAATAATCACTTCAGGACCGATCGAAAAGACTTTCAGCAACCGTTTACTTATTGTTGGCGACGCTGCAGGGCAAGTTAAGCCTACAACCGGAGGCGGCGTTATTTTAGGCGGGCTCTGCGGAGCAATCGCTGGCAAAGTTGCAGCTGAAGCCGTAAATCTTGGAAGGTTTGACGAGGATTTTTTAAGACTATATGAAGAATCTTGGAGAAAGAGTCTTGGTAGGGAGTTCAAGTATATGATTCTGGCTAGGCGGATCCTCAATGCGTTATCTGACCGCATGATCGATAAGGGCTTCGAATTAATTATTAAGGAAGGGCTTCAAGAGGTAATATCTCGTGAGGGAGACATGGATTTCCAAAGCAATGTCATTTTGGAACTTGTTAGAAGGAGGAGAATCTTAAGGATTCTTCTTCCACTTTTAAAGTTGCAACACTTACTTCATGAAATAGGACTAGGATAAGTATATATACCCCGCTTATTATCATAGGAGAATGCCTAGGTGAGCATAAATTGGGTGAGTCTAAGAAGGTGAGAATGCCCATATGCACATCATGTAATAGAATAATCCCGCCGGGTACCAACGCGACTAAATTTCCATGCCCAAACTGCGGACAGATAATTATATGGCGTTGTGAGAAGTGTAGACAGTTCGGCCGTCAATATAAATGTCCAAACTGTGGCTTCACAGGTCCCTGATTATTTTTAAGCAAGAAGAACACTTCAGCATTAAGGTTCTTGCAAAATCTTCGCCGTCTATAATAAACCTTAAAGGTTCTTTCTCGGAGAAGATTTAAAATTTGAGCAACAATATATTCATGTCATGAACACACTGAGCTTAGTTGCCTCAACGATTGCGATATCAGTCTCCGGAGTTCTTTCTCCAGGGCCGTTGACAACATCAGCTATAGCTGTGGGCGCTAAGAGATGTGCTAAGGGCGGCTTTCTAATAGCATTCGGTCACATGCTTTTCGAGTTTCCATATATCATAATTATAGCTTCGCTCTATTCTACTATAGAATTTCTCTTGAAGAATGCCACTGTAAGCTGCGTTCTGGCGTTCGCGATATCCTTCTTCATCCTCTTCTTTTCATACATGACCATAAAGGAAGGAGTCAGCATTATAAGATCTGGAAGCATCCACATCGAAGAAAGTGCAAAGTATATGTTCAATCCTATACTCGTAGGCGTAGCCTTGACCGGACTTAACCCTTATTTTCTATTGTGGTGGCTGTCCGTGGGGCTTCCGTTGATAAGAGCTTCAGCTAGTATGGGCTTCTCATTTCTGCTTTTAATGTATGCTGCTCATGTGTGGATGGATTATTTCTGGCTGACACTAATGGGATTAGCTGGGGAAGGCAGCGTGAAGATACTGAAATCTAAAGGATATGGGGTTCTCCTTATAGTTCTGGGCGCAGTGCTGATTCTGTTCGCCATGAATATCTCTCTGGAGATCTTCCTTAACCTTGATTTTCTGCCGTTCTAAAGCATTTTCACGCATATCTCTTCTGTTCCTTTTGCGGAAAATAGATAAGCCGAGAGAGGGAATAGAATAGTTGGAGGTGGTCTTATGAGCGTAATTGTGAAGTGGCTTGGACATGCAAGTTTCCAAATAAAGGCCGATGGTAAAAACATTTACATAGATCCATATGAAGGAGAGTATGCAGAAAAAGCAGACCTCGTGCTTGTTACACACTCGCATTTCGATCATTGTGACGCTTCTAAGATTGAGAAGGTAATGAAGGAGAATACAGTAATCATCTGTCCACCGGAATGCGTTTCAAGGCTCAGCGGCAACGTTAAGGCGATTAAGCCGGGAGAAAAGATCGAAGTGAACGGCGTAATCGTTGAGGCTGTTCACGCATACAACTACAAGCGTTTTAGATCTCCTGGAAACCCGTTTCACCCTAAAGGGTTTGGAAATGGCTATATCATAACGGTGGGAGGCAAGAGGATCTATCACGCTGGAGATACAGATTTCATTCCAGAGATGAAGGATCTAAAGAATATCTCTTTGGCGTTGCTTCCAAGCGGGGGAACGTACACTATGGATAACCCAGAGGCGGCTGAGGCTGCTTTAGCCATAAAGCCCGAAGCAGTTATTCCCATGCACCGATGGGATAGTGATCCTGAAGTTTTCAGAAGGAAGGTTGAGGAATCCTCCGACATAAAAGTTATACTCCTAAATCCAGGCGAAGAATACGAGATGAAGTGAAGAACAAGATATTAAGCAGCTCCATTCAGATGTAAGTCTTCCTCACAAGCGATTCCATGGTGACCCCGCAGATCTCCGTTATTTCCCTATGTAGGTTCATTATTCTCTTTATGGCCGGATGGTCTGCGCCGAGCTTCTTACTGAGTTCTCTTATCGTCTTCTCTATGGAAACAACTCTTTCTCCTTCTATAAGTTTGTCAGCATATGTTACGATCTTCTCCTCTATAGTCTCCGGCAGATAGTTTTCAGCAGGCCATCCCAATTCTGCAGCTTCCTTGGCTGTTAAGCCTCCTCCAAGATGCCTCTCTATTATTCTTATAACTGGTTCGGGAAGGTTTAAGGATCTAGCGATCTCGGCGCCTACGATCGGATGGTGAACGCTATGCGTCTTTGATCTTCCCACATCGTGTAGTAGGGCGCCGACTCGGACGAGATCAAGGTTGATCTTCACGCCGTTTCTCTGACATATTCGTGCTATTCTTACTGCCAGATTCGAGACTGCTATGCAATGCTTTATAACCTCTGGCGAGCATCCGCTTTGTTTCAAAATTCTTATTGCTTCCTCGGCTGATGGAAGTTTTTCGTTCACCGAATCTCAGCCCTTAACTGCTCAATCTTCTTCGATAGAAACTTGATTATCTTGCTATTATCGAAGTGCATTAGGGGTCTGTTGCATTCTGGACACCTGAAGACATATTCTGCTGCTTCCTCAAAGGGGATGCGTCTATGTCCTGGAACCCCGCAATGATAAAACTCGTGGGATTTCTCATATCTAAGTCTCTCCTCAAGCTTTTCAAGGATCTTCTTCTTCTGGTTTATAAGGAAGCCTTCAATCTGATCTGGTTGAAGCCTCCAGTGAAAGATGAACCATCCAGTTTTTTCATCTCTTGTTCTTCTAAGGCCCACTAGGGAATGGTCATATAGTCTATAGAGGATTTTGCGAACAGTATTTAGCGGTATGCCCGTCTTCGCTACTATCTCCTCATCTGCGGTTTCATCAACCTTCTCGAGCATCTCAACTATCTTGACGGCTTCTTCTCCGCCGAGTACTTCGGCGACCTTAAAGAGAACTGAGCGGTTCGGTATGTCCATTGAATCACCTGCTTTTCCAACAATAATATTATGGGAGTCTAGCAACTTAAATTGTTCGTATATCCTCATCCTTGAGAATTTATCTTCAAGACCTTCTTTCCTCTCTTCTGCGGAACGATCACGATCTTCGCGTCCTCAAATTTTATTGAGAGCTCCTTTCCCTCGAATAATTCATGGAGGAAAAGCGCTAGAGCGCTTATTTCCGAATGAGGCTGGGATGTCACGGCGATGTTCCAATCCGCGAGCTCGTAGACTTTTCTTGGAACTTTAGCTCCTCCAACAACTATGAGGAGATTCTTCGCGGAGCTTCTAATCTCACCGATCACCTCTGCGATTGGGAGGCCGTACATTGTAAGGTGGACTATTTCTCCGCCTTCCTTCTTCCATTCATACATCTTTTTTTCCCAGCTTGAAACGTAGGAGATTCTGAAGCCTCCGCCCCACGATCTACGTACCTTCTCTATGCTCCTCTCGACCTTCTCATCTTTCTCTCCTGAATAGAAGCCTCCAGTAGCGCCTAGAGCTCTAGCCGCTAGAAAGAGGTGAGTTGTCACTCTTTTGTCTCGTTGGGGTCTATGATTTAATCTGAGGATATAGATCTCTCGCTTCATACTTGAAGGCTCCGCCTAGATTCTTTACTCCATGTCTTATCTTCTCAGCGATTACGGGTCTAGCTGAGAATGAGACTTTAAGATGCTTTTTTCCATATGCCACCTTAAACACATTCGCATGATCATATATCCACGAAAGAAACGAGAGGGACTCCTCGCTTATCGGCATAATGATGCTGGACTTAACATGTTTTATGAGGAGATTCGCCATTTTAACCTTAAGCATGTCGAGATTCCTTCTATAAAGAGCAGATATCGGAATAAGATTTGAGGAATGCTTTCTCAATTTTCTGATCTTCGATTCCAGCTCCTCATCTGAAAGTAGGTCAATTTTATTTAGAACTGTAAAGATTGGAACTCCTAAGGCTCCTATCTCCCGTAGAGTATCCAAGCAACATTTCATCTTTCTCTCAATATCATCAAATGATTCGCTTACATCAACCACTAGAAGGATTAGATCGGCAAAGATTGTTTCTTCAAGCGTTGAACGGAAGGCCTCTACAAGCGTTAATGGAAGCCTATCTATGAATCCAACAGTATCCGTGACTAAAACTGGCTCTCCAAAGAGATTTGTGACGCGCGTAGTTGTTGAAAGCGTTGTGAACAAACTTCGATCTATAGGTACATTTTCGCCCGTAAGAGCTTTGAATAGCGTGCTTTTACCGGAGTTTGTGTAACCAGCCAGCGAGACCGTGGGGAAACCTATCTTTCTCCTCCTGCGGCGGTGGAGCTCTCTCGTCTTCCTTACGCGCTTAAGCTTCTCCTGAATGCTTGAGACTTGTCTTTTCACCGTCTCCCGATACACGTCAACCTCATACTTACCCAGCCCCATGAAGCCCGGTTGCTCTCCCATCTTTGCAAGTCTAACCTTTTCCCTCGCATGCGCCAGTTCATAACGCCACCGGGCTAACTCTATTTGGAGCTTCGCCTCCTTTGTCGAAGCTCTTCTCTGAAAGATCTCTAAGATCAGCTGGAATCTGTCGATGATCTCGAGGCCTGTTAGCTTTGCGAGGTTATAGATTTGAGTAACCTTCAATTCCTCTCCGAAGATTATCTTTTCAGCCCCTAGTTCAGAAGCCATCTCTGCAAGTTCATGTGCTTTTCCTCTACCTATACAGTAACGCGAGTGTGGATGTGTGACTTGCTCAAGAAAACCGACAACCTCGTATCCAGCCGCCTCAGCTAGACTCTTCAGCTCCTCAAGCCGGGACTTTTCGAAAGGCTCCCGCCTGTCGACTATGATAGCCTTCGTCCTATGTTTTCCTCCTCTTTGACTCCTTTAACTGCACAATCTCGCCTAACGTGACCTCTCTACGAGTGGGACGTAAGGAAGCAGGAACCTCCGGTTCAACGACGGGAACAAGTAGTTTTATTCCTAAGGCATGCTCAAGTTTTCTGGCGAGCTGTTCATGAGGAATAATCTTCTCTACCTCAATCTTTTTGATTACCGAAGTCTTCTCCCCGATCTTCCTTCCAAGATCTTCCTGGCTTAGCCCCATCTTTTGCCTCGTGCTTCTCACAAGAGAACCGAAATTCTCAATCACCGTCACATCCTCATGTATATCAATGTTCTTCACGGTCGCTTTTCTCTTGGGTATCCGGGGAGCTCTCATCTTCACGGCTGGGCTACTAACGGATGGTTTGGGACTCCACTCTCCGGAGCCTAGCTTCGCACATTCACCGCACGTTACGAGCTTCGCTCCCTCAATTATTACGTAATGCGGCTTACCGATGATCTCGCGGCCGCAGACTTCACATCGCATGTAACTACACCATTGATATTATATTCATCATGCGATTCAACTTAAACGTGACGCTTTCCGAGATGAGTTGCGATATGTCCGCCGATGAGAAGATGCTGCTTCGAATAATTAGAAAGGTCGCGGATTACCAGTTCGGTAGAGGTGCCGGTGAAAGACTATTTCCAGAAGATGTAATCTTCAAAATCTCCAAGAGAACCGGAAGGATCAGGCAGATATGGTATGGTGAAACATTAGTAGCCACATTGAATCCCGCTTCTGGACTTCTAAACCTAACGATCAAGGGAGCTGAGAGGCTCGTTAATAACGGCAGGGCTATGTTCCGATGGGTTAAGGTTCAAGATGATGCCGCCATATTCATCGAAAGAGGGAAAGATGTCTTTGCTAAGCATGTGGTTGATGCTGACAAAGAAATCCGTCCAATGGAGGAGACTATAGTGCTTAACTCACGCGGCGAGGTGATCGCCGTTGGAAAAGCTGTACTTTCAGGAGTGGAGATGCTTGAATTCACACGGGGAGTAGCGGTGAAGGTTCGCAGAGGAAGGATTCAAGAAGACTAAAAAGGAAGAAGAGTAAAAAGATTGTTTGAGGTGACCGCTTCTGAGGAGGATAAGTCCAAGAGCGGCGCGGAGAATGATGCGGCGCATGGGATTAAATATGACGCCGCTTGAAGCCGAAGAAGTCATCATAAAAACCAGGGATAAAGAGATAATAGTGCAGAATCCGGAAGTAGCCGTTCTGGAGGTTCAGGGACAGAAGATATTCCAAGTAATGGGAGGAGAAATATCTGAGAAGAAAAGGGAGAAAGCAATAAGCATTCCAGAAGAAGATGTGCAATTAGTCGCTCAGCAAGCTAAGGTAAGCCTAGACCAAGCGAGAGCGGCTTTGGAACAGACTGGTGGAGACCTAGCCCAAGCAATCCTCCTCCTAACCCAGAGCTAACCTGCACAAGACAGGCGCCCCAAAATATCTGGACCCGAATATCCGCCTATAGAAACTTTATATAGAATTTTTCTCGCAGCTACGAATTACATCCACAATCTACAGATTCTCTTATCATGCGCTTCAGCGTTAAATAAAAAATAGAGGTTTATTTAGAGGAGTATTGGTTCTCCTTCAGGCTCTTTTTTCTTCTTCTTCAGCCTAACCTCTAGTACTCCGTTCTTATAAGAGGCCTTTGCACTCTTAGCATCAACAGCTGATGGCAGCTCGACTTTCTTGTAGTATTTTCGCTCAGCAGTGTCAACGGATATGGTCAAAGTATCCTCTGTTCCATAAAGTTTTATGTCCTTTTTCTCGACGCCCGGCAGCTCCGCAATAACCTTGACTTCATCATTGGTCTCCATGACATCTATCAGCGGCTCCCTCTCCTCTCTTATGCTGATTCTAGGCCGCCCAAACCTCATCTCTGGTTTAACGTTTCCGAACTCTCTGACTATAGGCTTACCGTCAGGGCCTATGGTGAATGTGTACCCGTATATGAACGGGCCCCACTCGCGCACTTTTGTACCGTCTGGCAATGTTTTCTCGCGGATTAGATTCCTTGGCGTCTCTCTCGGGAATTCTTCGAACTCTCTGGCCATAAATTTCTCCATTTCCCTGAACATTTCTTCAATGTCTTCGAAGATGCTTCTAAAGGGCGAGAATCTTCTTCTAAACCATCTATCCCAAAACTCATCTGACAAACACGGTCACCTCCACTCATGTTTTATTCATTCTCATCCATCATTTCCATCAGGAGCTTTATGGCGAGGCCCATGAGCATGAAAGCTCTCTGTCCATACTCGGAGCATCTATATCTTCCTCTTCCAGTCTTCTCTAGGAAGCCACAGCGACTTAGCTTCCCCAGATTCTCCCAGACGATCTTTGGGTTTAGGTTTAGATCCTGCATCAGATCGGCAAACCTTAAGGAGGCATCTTCCTCGCTTAGGAACCGCCGCATCATTCTTATTCGTGTCTCGTTTGAGAGAGCCTCGAAGATCTCTGAGAATCTCTGGAGTTCTTCCTCGATTATCCCCAGTTCATCCCTGAGGTTTCCCTCAGCCCAGTCTTTATCTGATAGTGGAATCTCGAAGATGACTTGTTCATCTTTGATTAGCTGGATCTTCAGCCCCAAGGAGCCTCGCCATATTTTATTACCGAATGGTAATATTTAAATATTACCGTTTAGTAATAAACGAGGCGGATCAGCGATACTCAAGCCTCTCCCGAATCTTCTCATACTTGGCCTTCCTATAATTCTCAAGTAACTTTATAATGCGAAGATTATACCATAGAAATTTTTCAGAATCCACCTTATTTGTCCGCGGATCTAATACTCCATGCTGTATCGCAACAACCTTCCGATAGGTACTCATCTCCTCCTCATTCGGAGGAATCAAATATATGAAGATGCTGCGTCGTCTAGCCCGATCAGACTTGCTTCCCACCCTCGCTATTATCGTTCCATTCCATATTATCCGAGGGGTAAACCATCCTCTCCTAACAGTATACCCTTCCTTTATCGCTTCCTTACATAGGAGATCACAGTCTATGTCGCTTATAAACTGAACTCTCACAATGTCCGAGTCAACCTTCTCTACATCCTCAACTCCGAGAGGAAGTTCAAACGAGGAAGCCTTTTCGGCAAAGATGTCCGAGATCACGTCAAGGAGCGTGCCTTTCCTCTTTTTCATAGCTCCCACTACTTCGTTTTGAAGAATAACCAGTTTTTCTCCCCTTTAAATCGTAGCAAACAATATTTCCCTTTCAGTCTCTTCCCATTTATCTCGAAAACGATCTTATCCGGCTTCCGATCGATCAGCTTATACGTTCCCTTATCCCATATCTCAACAACACCCGCCCCATACTGGCCCTCCGGGATCACCCCCTCAAAATTTGCGTACTCAATTGGATGATCCTCCACCATAATTGCAAGTCTCCTAACCCCTCTCTCCGTCGGAGGCTCCTTAGGAACAGCCCAGCTCTTTAGCACACCGTCCATCTCTAAACGCAGATCCCAATGTAGATGCGTAGCTTGATGCTTCTGAATCACATATATTCTCTCTCGCTCCTCTCCTTCCTCGTTACTCATCTTCCAGCCTCCATCATTTTTTAGACTATCTCATCCTCATCCATAAATCTTTCATATCCGCTGTACTCAAAGATAGGTAGATCGTAAGACTCAAATTGCATATGGGCTAAGATATTGAAGGAGCAATGATGAAACAGATGCGAATAGAATTCGCAGAGAGAGTGAAGAAGCTTCCACCCTACATATTCGCGGAGCTAGAAAAAACCATAAACGAGAAGAAGAAGCAAGGCATCGACCTAATCTCCCTCAGCATAGGAGACCCAGATATTCCACCGCCGAAGTTCATCCTCGAAGCACTAGCTAAGGAAGCCTCAAATCCAAATAATCACAACTACTCATTCAGTCAGGGAGAACCAGAATTCAAAGAGGCAGTCGCCGACTGGTATAAAGGAAGATTCGGAGTCGATCTTGATCCGCAAAGGGAAGTCATCGCGCTGATAGGCTCAAAGGAAGGCTTAGCTAATATAGCCCGAGCCTTCGTTAATCCAGGCGACAGGGTTCTCGTCCCAAACCCGGCATATCCAGTCTATGCAAACGGAGCAGTTACACTTAGCGAGGGAATTCCGGTGGCTATGCCTCTGCTTGAAGAGAACGACTTTAAGCCGAATATCGACTCTCTAATGGAGATGGACTTGAAGAACGTGAAGATGATGTTTCTTAATTACCCAAATAACCCAACTGGAAGCGTAATGGATAAAAAGAGCCTAAAACAAATCGTGGACTTCGCCCTAGAGAATAACATTATAGTCTGCTATGATAACGCGTACTCCGAGATAACCTTCAATGGCTATAAGGCTCCAAGCATACTTGAAGTCGACAGCGGAAAAGAAGTGGCAGTTGAGTTCCATTCATGCTCAAAGACATTTAGCATGACGGGGGATAGGATAGGATTCGCTGTCGGAAATAGAGATGTTATAGAAGGGCTTCAGAAGGTTAAGGCACAAGTTGACTCAGGTCCACCTAAGTACATACAGAAGGTCGCAGTGCGAGCTTTAAGAAGCTACGTTAATGGAGAGCCTCCCTTACATGTGAAGAAAACTGTGGCAACATATCATGAGAGAATTAAGGAGCTAACGAAGGGCCTTAAACATATTGGATTAGAATGCAGGAAGCCACTAGCAACTTTCTATGTATGGGCGAAGTGCAAAGAGGACTCCATAAAGTTTGTTCAGAGACTTCTAGAGGTAGGCGTCGTTGCAACCCCGGGAGTAGGATTCGGAGAACACGGTGAGGGATACGTGCGTTTCTCCGTAACCCAGCCTCTAGAGAGAATTAAAGAAGCATGTGAAAGGATGGAGAAGATTCTCTAATTATGAAGGAGACATGAGACGTTCAGAGAAAAGAAATATAAGTAGTTTTGAAGTCCGTATTCTCTCGGGAAGGGACACTTTTGAAGTATGATGTTGTGATCGTTGGAGCCGGGCCTGCTGGAATATTCTCAGCCCTAGAACTCTCAGGAAAGAGCGATTTAGACATAATTATGCTGGAGAAAGGCTCAGATATCGATAAGCGCAGATGCCCCGCAAGCAGAGGCCTCGGCTGCATCCACTGCAACCCTTGCCATCTTCTCTCTGGTTGGGGAGGAGCTGGAGCTTTCAGCGATGGAAAATTAACCCTCTCAACCTCCGTAGGCGGGTGGCTCAATGAATACATAGGCAAAGAGAAGCTCTCGGAGCTTCTAAAATACGTGGATAAGATATACAGCAGATATGCAGACTCATCAGTCGTCTACGGATACGATATTGACGAGGTTGAGAGAATAGAGAAGCAAGCCTCCCTAGCTGGCTTGAGGCTCATAAGGCAGAAGATCCGCCATCTAGGCACGGATAACTGTAGAGAAGCCTTGAAGAAGATAAGGCAGGACCTTGATGACCGCGTTGAGGTTAGAACAAACACTGAGGTTAAGAGCCTCATAGTCAAAGATGGGGAGATAAAGGGCGTAAAGACCGTAGATGGAAATGAGATTTTTGGCAAGTATGTTATCGTTGCTCCTGGAAGAGTCGGGGCGGAATGGTTGAAGAGCCAAGCGGAGGCTTTAGGCTTAAAGACGCTGAATAATCCGGTTGATGTAGGGGTTAGAGTTGAGACCCTAGCGTCCGTAATGGAAAGCCTAACAAGCGTGCTATACGAACCAAAGTTCATATATTATTCGCAAGCATTTGACGATATGGTTAGAACCTTCTGCGTAGCTCCTCACGGCGAAGTGATAACCGAATCCTATAATGGAGTGATAAGCGTTAATGGGCAGAGCTACGCCAATAGGAAGACTGAGAACACCAACTTTGCCATTCTCGTCAGCACATCGTTTACATATCCATTCAGGGAGCCCATAGCATATGGAAAATACATCGCGAGGCTAGCTAATCTCCTAAGCGGAACCGTTATAATTCAAAGGCTCGGCGACCTCATTCTAGGTAGAAGGTCTACTGAGGATAGGATTAAGAGAAGCGTCGTGAATCCAACATTGAAGACCGCCACACCAGGAGACTTAAGCTTCGTTCTTCCCTACCGCTACTTGACGGATATACGCGAGATGCTTAAAGCCTTAGACAAAGTTACCCCTGGAATATACAGTAAGCACACGCTTCTATACGGCGTCGAGGTAAAATTCTATTCCTCAAGACTCGAGCTGAACGAGAGCCTTGAGACAAAGATTAGAAATCTCTTCACGATAGGTGACGGAGCTGGTATAACCCGCGGGCTAATCCAAGCGAGTGCAAGCGGCGTTATAGTGGCAAGGGAGATAATGCGTAGGGAGCCCCAAAGCATAATCAATAAATGAGCATCCCTCTTGATTTTCAGAGATGTTTTGCCTATTACATCTATGTAAGGCTAAATAGTGCCATTTAACGAATATATATTCTGGGAAAGATGATTGAAAGGTGACGGACAATACCATTCTCCGTAGGAATAGTTGGAAAACCTAATGTTGGAAAATCCACATTCTTCAGCGCCGCAACCCTTGCATCCGTTGAAATAGCAAGCTATCCATTCACGACAATAAAACCTAATGTTGGAGTTGCTTATCTGCGGACAAAATGCGTGTGCAAAGAATTTAACGTTAAAGATAATCCAGTGAACTCGATATGTATCGATGGAACAAGATTCATCCCGGTTGAGCTTGTAGATACGGCTGGCCTCGTCCCAGACGCTTGGAAAGGCAGGGGGCTTGGAAACCAGTTTCTAGATGAGATAAGGAGGGCCAGCGCCCTAATTCACATAGTTGACGCTTCTGGATCAACGGATCTTGAAGGCAGAATTCTCAAGCCTGGAATGCATGATCCATTAGAGGACGTTAAGTTTTTAGAAAGAGAGTTAACTATGTGGATGATTCAGATCGTAAAGAGGGACTGGCAGAGAATCGTGAGAACCGTGGAGTCACGTAGATCGGATCTACCTTCTCTTCTAGAGAATAGGCTAAGTGGACTCTCCATAAAGAGGAAGGAGATAATTGAGGCTTTGAGAATGGAGGATCTAAACGCGAGTAAGCCTTCAAGATGGAGCGAAAGCGACTTTTACAAGTTCATGGACGATTTACGAAGAATCTCGAAGCCAATGTTGATAGCCGCGAATAAAATAGACGTGCCAGCATCTGAGGACAACTTAGAAAGGCTGAGGAGTTCCGGATACATGGTTGTTCCCTGCAGCGCCGAAGCCGAACTTGCATTGAGGAGAGCCGCCGAGAAGGGTTTAATACGCTATATGCCTGGAGACGATGACTTCTCTATTCTGAAGCCCGAGAAGATAACTGAGAGGCAGAAGCGGGCTTTAGAGATGATCCGCAATAGGGTCTTGAAGCCCTATGGATCTACTGGTGTGCAGGAGGCTATAAACGCCGCGTTTTTCAAGCTTCTCAAAATGATAGTTGTGTATACGGTGGAGGATCCCGAGAAGCTCTCAGACCATAAGGGAAGGATTCTTCCAGATGCGAGGCTCGTGCCGGAGGGTACGACAGCTAGGGAACTAGCATACTTGATCCACACAGAGCTCGGAGAGAGCTTCATATATGCCATTGACTGTAGAAGCAAAGTGCGTCGAGGCGAAGATTACATCTTGAAGGATAGGGACGTAATATCCATCGTGAGCGCGAAGAAGAGAGCCTAAGCAATCCTCTGCATCATTTCCCAAATCGTCTCTTACGTCTCTGATAAGTTCTAATAGCCCTTAAAAGATCTATGCGTCTGAATTCCGGCCAATAGACATCAATGAAGCAAAGCTCACTATAAGCTGACTGATAGAGAAGGAAACCGCTGAGCCGTTCCTCGCCAGAAGTCCTTATTATAAGGTCAGGATCCTGTTTCGGAAGATGAGACGTGTAAAGGTTCTTCTCGAATGTTTTCTCATTTATATCCTCGATCGATAATTCACCATCCAATATTTTCTTGGCTATCTTCTTCGTAGCGTCGATTATCTCAGCTCTACCTCCATAGGCTATCGCAAGATTGAGGAAGTGACCGTCATATTTCTTCGTCTCCTCCTCAATCTCTCTTATGAGCCGCTGAAGCCTCTCAGGCAAGAGATTTATTCTTCCAATAGCCTTTATTCTAACTTTATGCTTGTGAATATCTTCATCATCCTTTAGCTTTTGAAGCCTCTCTTCAAAGAGATTCATTAAATCCTCAACTTCCTCCCTAGCTCTTCTGAAGTTCTCGGTTGAGAAGACATAGAGTGTGATGCTCTGAATTCCTAGATCTAGACACCATCTGAGTACTTCCTCAGTTTTATCTGCCCCATAATGGTGGCCAAGCTTTGGGTCTAAAGAATGATTTATGGCCCATCTTCTATTTCCATCGAGGATCACACCTATGTGTTTGGGCATGGGCTTATTCTTCACTTGTTGCAGAAGCCATTTCTCATATATCCGGTACACTCCAAGTATTGATAGCAGTGTTCTAAGCATTACTAATTTCACTTCCTATGCCTATCGCCGGATTTAACAATCTACAGTTTATGTCAAGTATGAGACTGTTCGCATTAATATTTTATCTAGTCGCGGCTTGACCGAAGACGCTACCTCCGAGATTTTTCGATGCGAGATCCTCCCGCTTAGACCCGCCGCCATATTGGAGACGTAGCATAAAGATGCGTAGCATATTCTGAGCTCTCTAGCCAGAACCGCCTCAGGTATGCTCGTCATGCCTACAATATCGCATCCAAGCATCCTAAGCATGCGGACCTCAGCTGCAGTCTCATACCTAGGTCCCTCCATACATGCATAAACTGCGCGTTTATGCACTTTTTCCCCAGAGTCTTCAGCCGCCCTAATCAGAGCTTCACGTAATTCACTGCAATAGGGCTCTGTGAAGTCTATGTGCGCGGATTCTGGTTCATCAAAGAATGAAAGCGTCCTCTGCTTTGTGAAGTCTATCAAATCGTGCGGAACAACTATGTCTCCCACTTGGAACTTCGGGTTCACGGCGCCTACAGCATTTGTTGCAATTATCTTTTTGACGCCGATGGTGTAGAGGGCATAAATGTTTGCTCTATAATTTATCCTATGCGGTAGGAGCTCATGTCTGTATCCATGGCGTGGAAGAAACGCTACGGCTTTTTCTTCAATCTTCCCAAGAGAGATCGTGGAGAATCCATAAGGAGTCTCCACCTGTACTCTATGGGAGAATCTGAGAAGGAATTCTAAACCCGTCCCTCCTATTATTGCAATCTCAGCTTTAAGAGAGGTTTTCCGTCTTGACATCCTTGATCTTCCGCTTCTTCATTTTTCCTCCGAAAAAGTCGCGGTATTTTCTGCTTAAAAGCAACGTTGCTAATCCTGTAATCACAATGATCGCTATTCCTATTATGACGGACATTACTAGGCTGTCTGGAGGCAACGAAGGATCCAAGATTATTCGAGAGATCTCATTTAGGGTAGTCCATGACCATGCTGAAATGGGTATCAAGGCTACTGTTCTCCAGAATCTTGTGTCACGCTCCAGCAGGTAGGCTATTGATTTTCCCAAGAAGATTGTGCATATCCCCACTATTGCCAGAGTTATGGTCTTATTTATGAACCATCCTATTATCAAGGGTATAATCGCCATCAGCATTTCAGCATCCATTGGGAAACGAAATACTGATCCATACTTGGAGACTATGAAGGATACGGCTTGGTAAAAGCCTATACCTATAATGATGAACCCGAAAGTTAAGGAGAAGCCTTCAACCATTCCTGAAATCGAGTAGTGGTATAGACGTGAGAACATAGCTGATATTTTTCGATCTATCCCGTAACCTTTACCTAAAAGATAACTCCCGAGAATTATTAATCCGATGATAGCGGTCCAAGTGTATATGTCGAATTTTATGAATGTTTTAAGCAAGATTAAGATTCCCAGAGAGATAAGTAGCACTCCCGGTAGACCTAGTGCAATCCTTGAGTATCTCGGATCCTCCGTGATCATTCTCCAATATCTGGAGAAGATTGCCGCGGTCTCCTCTATTGATTCGCTATGCTTAATGACTACTCTTCTCACCGATGTGACAGGAATCCTCGTCTGGATGAGAGGCATTATATCTTCATCTGAGAATCCATCTGTTACGAGAATTAACCCATCTGCGGGGAACTTTTTCAAGACTTCTCCGAGCTCAGCTACAAGTTTTCTGTCAGCTGTTACTCCGCCAAGTTCCGATCCCGCTATAGTAGCTATCTCATACTTTTCTCCACTCTTCTTGCTTTTGTTAAGCGCATCATACAGTCTTATGGCTTCGAACATAGCATTTGCATCGGCTTCCTCAGGATCGGCGAGTATAAGCTTCAGAGCTGATCTCAGATTCTCTTCCTTTCCAATTATGGGAGTCTTAACTCCAGCTTTTCGCCCTATATCGTCATCCCTGTCGACGCATAGAATAAGTAGAGACTCGGATGCTTGCTTCTCGTCTCTAGACATTACTCCTCTCCTAAAGTCCCCCTGATATTAGTTAGTGTCCTTCACAAATAAGTCTTTCAGATCTGAAATCCATTTTTATTCCTAGATCTTGCCCTTCTCGAGTAGGATCTTGAACTCGTTAAATGAGATTTTCTCTCCACGCTTAATCTTTTTCAAGGCATTCTCTACAAGTTTCCTTTTAAGGGTCTCCTCCTTCCGCCGTCTCTCTTCCTTTTCCATCTTTTCCATCATCTCCTGGATCGATCGGATCTCATCTAGAAGCTTCTTGATCTCCAAACTTAATGCTCTAGTCTTCTTCTTATATTCGAGGTATCTCTGATGGCTTTTCTCCGCTTCTGCCTCAAGCTCTTTTATCCTCTCTATTTTTCTAAGCATCTTTAAGTGGAACTCTCGGCTCTCCGCCGCCTTCTCCAAAATTCTAGACCTGTAACTTGAAATCTCCTTTCTTATCTCGTCTGCCTTCTTCATAAGCTCCGCGATCTCAGCGTTCAGTTCTTCGATTCTGCGGTATACTCCAAGCTGAGATTCTAGAATCCTAATATTATTGACGAGTTCTTTCTCAACATCGAGGGGAAGAGGCTCGGTTTGAATCTTCCATTCAATCTTTTTTATCTCCCCCTCTAGGTAGGATCTGCTTCGACGAGGCTTCTTCATGCTTACTCTTTTCCTTTCCTCCCTAAGCCTCCTAATCTTCTCAAAGATCTCCCTTCTTCTCTTCTTATCAGCCTCCCTCAGAACCTTCAGCTGCCTTACCTCATCATTAAGCATGTTCCTCTTTCGCTTCAAGTTCCGAACTGTCAGTCTTATCTTCCTTATTTCCTCTCGGATGCCATCGCGTTTCTCAACCCATCTCTGAGCGTTTATCCTCAGCTCGTCTCTCTCAGCCTTAAGCTGGTCAACCCGATCATATAGCTCCCGAATCCGCCGCTCTAGATCGCTAGACATCATCTCGTCTCTCTGGAAAATATAGCCTGAATGCTGCTACAAGTACACCGCAACAAAATTAAAATATCTTATGGTCGGGCGGGCAGGAGTCTCCTAGGAGGCGGCATCCGCCAGCCTAATTTGAACTCGCAGAGCTGACGGTCCACCCGCAGCTCTCCTGCGACACTCCGGTTTCTGTACGCTTGGCAGGCTGAAGCGACGCGCCCATCTCCGGGCGGCGTCTACAGCATCTCCATCAGCCCTACTCGGGGCTGATTCGGAAGCTCTGCCAAGCTGAGCTACCGCCCGACAATTTTTCAGAAAGAAAGAAAGCCGATATATATTTTTCGTTTCGTTAGGCCTAAAAGTGCAGAGATCATCCTTTAAGGTACGGGGAATTATGCGAAAAAAGATAAAAAATTGTGGAGGGCTGTGGAGTTATTTTTATGTTTCGCTTAAAGCTTTGATTATTTCCTGACAGAAATCCGGAAGATCATCAGGGACTCTCGCGGTTATTATGTTACCATCTCTGACAGCAGACTCATCCACGAACTCTGCTCCTGCATTTATTAAGTCATCTCTAACAGCGGTATATGAAGTCATTTTTTACCTTTGGCTAGACCAGCTGAGATCAATACTTGAGGACCATGGCATATGGCGGCGATTATTTTGTTTAACTCATTCATTTTCCTAACTAAGTTTAAGACTTCTTCGTTGATTCTTAAAGCGTCTGGTGAAAAACCTCCGGGGATCAACAGACAATCGATCTCCTTAATATCGACTTTCTCCAGATCTAAGCATACATATCTTTTTCCTTCCTTCATTACCTGCAGTGGTATAGGGGTTCCATATCGCCCTGAAACGGGTTTTTCAGCGACAGGTCTAGGATGCAAACCCCCCTTTACGGGGATAATGATAATTTTAGCACCCTCCTCGCTTAGCCTTAGAAGCGGATAGAGTAGTTCTATATCTTCAAACTCATTGGCTACAATTATCGCTATGGTTTTTCCTTTAAGCCTACCCAAAACCTATCCCCCTCAATTTTAAGGTTAGAATCGCTTTAATCTTTTTCCCTGCAAGATAATAACCGGGTACCTGCCTACTGTTGGGAGCATCGCCTTTTTCATCTAAGATGCGTTAATCTTTCTATTATGTTGCTTTAAATCACCTCCTCATCACCATTCGAGTATAAGGAAGACATACACAAAGCTATATGCAAAATGGAAGAAACATAGATTAAGATTAAAAATATTAATTTAGGACTCTCTCATGAAAATAGGTTAGATAATCATTGGGCCGGTAGTTCAGTCTGGAATGAATGCCGCCCTCGCACGGCGGAGGTCGCGGGTTCAAATCCCGCCCGGTCCACCAGCCTTTTGAATTGCTTTTTGAGAAAAGAAGCCTGTTCCAAGACTCGTTTCTTGATGTCTGATTTCTCCGTTTATGCCTGTGGGATGTAGCATGATCCATGCTTGAGAAGCTGATTGATGCTTTAGTACCCTTGAGCTCTGCAATCTTCTAGAGCAGGCCCCGGACTTGCCATGAACCGATGTATCTAAGCTTCTCTTCAGAGATAAAAATTATCTCCATTTCAGCTCTCCGGATATAAATATCTCTAAAAAGACTCCGATCGTCTTAAATTTGAAATATAAAATGCTGAGATGATGAAACAAGAAAAGAATGAATGGGCTTCTAGAAGATCTCCATCAATTCCAGTTTATGAGAGAAGCTAAGGTCTATTGTAGAGAACACCTTATAGATTAAATGTTTTTTAATTCATGCATATAGGGAGGTCTCTTCATTGGCGAAAGCTAAGTTCTTCGCCACCGTTTCTCCGGGAATCGAAGATATAGCATGTGAAGAAGTATCTGATCTTCTTGGATGTGAAGCCACGCCTGACATCGGTAAGATCTTTTTTGAGGGAGAATTAGAATCTATTTACGTTCTAAACTTGAAATCTTCAATATTGAACAGAATCATGATTCAGCTCTGCAGAGAGACATTCTCAGATCTCGATGACCTGTATAGACTTGTCAAGGATCTGGATTATGGATGGATCATAGATGCTGATCAATCATTCGCCGTTAGGAGTGAACGGGTGGGAACGCATGATTTCACAAGCGTTGATGTATCAAGAGTTGTTGGGCAAGCGATAATAGATTCATATAGAGAAGCTCATGGCAGGAGACTTAAGGTGAATCTTGACGAGCCGGATGTTGAATTCTATGCTCTAGTGAAGGATCAAGAGTTTCTTTTAGGAGTTAATACCTCCGGGAGCTCCCTGCACAGAAGAGGATATAAAGTATATATGCATCCAGCAGCGCTTAAGCCGACCATAGCTTCAGCCATGCTTAGGATAGGCGGGTGGAGAGCTGGGAAGAGCCTTATTGATCCTATGTGCGGAGGCGGAACGATACCCATAGAAGCCGCCTTAAAGGCTACGGGTATACCTCCAGGATACTTGAGGAAGAATTTTGCATTTCTGAAACTGAAGATCTTTACGGAAGATGATTTTTGGGATCTTAGAAGCAAGATTCTATCCCGTAAAGCCATCGAGCATATTACAGAGATTTACGGAATGGAAAAGTTTAAGCAACATCTTGAAGGAGCGATGAAAAACTCCGAGAAAGCAGGGGTACGCGAAGCTATAGAGTTTAAGCTTGGAGATGCCACTAAAAGCGTTGAGTATCCAGAGGGAGAATTCGATTTAGTAGTTGTTAATCCTCCATACGGGATAAGGATGATCCCCGGCGGAAGTCCTAAGAGACTGTACAGCGGCTTCCTAAAAGCGTTAAAGGATAGAGCTGAAGGTGCAGTTCTCGTTCTCATAACCGCTGCGCATAAAAGGTTCAAGGAGGCTACTGAAGAAAACTCCGTTGAAGTGCTGGAGAAAAGGATAATTCTTCACGGAGACTTGAGAGCTAGAATATTCAAGTGTAAAATCTGACAAAAAGAAGGATTAGGATGTGAGTGATGTAGGCTACTCTTCTATCTCAAGCCATGGATATAACTCCTTAAGCTTCCGCATTGCTTCCTTGACTTTCTCCTCTGGATACTCGTACGGCAGAAGTTTCCCAGAGAAGTAATCGTCATACGCTTGCATGTCGAAGTGTCCGTGACCGCAGAGCAGAAAGAGAATCGTCTTCTCCTCCCCTCTCTCCCTACATCTTATAGCCTCGTCGACCACCGCTTTGATGGCGTGAGATGGCTCTGGAGCCGGAATTATACCCTCAGTCTCTATGAATAACTTAGCTGCGTCGAATACTTCAACTTGATTATATGCTACGGTTTTAACTATTCCTTTCCGGTTTAGGAGACAGAGGGTTGGAGCCATGCCGTGGTATCTAAGTCCTCCAGCATGGATTGGTGGAGGAATGAATGTATGTCCAAGCGTGTGCATCTTGAACATCGGTGTGATGCGCGCTGTGTCTCCATGGTCATATGTATAGAATCCCTTTGTCACTGAGGGGCAGGCTGATGATTCCACAGCTAAGAATTCTACATCCTTTGGAGCCCTGCCTGAGACCTTGTCATAGTAGAAGGGCCAGTAGAGCCCTGAAAAGCTGCTTCCTCCTCCTATGCATCCGACTACAAGATCCGGATAATCATCAACTTGGCTGATCTGCTCCCTTGCTTCCTGCCCGATAACTGTTTGATGGAGCAATACGTGATTCGCCACACTTCCGATAGCATACTTTGCATCGTCATGTGTAATTGCGTCTTCAACAGCCTCGCTTATCGCTATTCCCAAACTTCCCGAGCTATTCGGATTCTCCTTTAAGATTCTTCTTCCGCTTTCCGTCTTGTCACTTGGGCTTGGATAGACATCCGCTCCCCAAGCCTGCATCATAACCTTCCGGTAAGGCTTTTGATCGTAGCTTACCCTAACCATGTAGATTGTGGCTTTCATGCCGAACATGGCGCAGCCGAATGCAAGTGCCGAACCCCACTGTCCGGCTCCCGTTTCAG
This sequence comes from Candidatus Bathyarchaeota archaeon, assembly GCA_021158305.1. Lineage (GTDB taxonomy): Archaea > Thermoproteota > Bathyarchaeia > Bathyarchaeales > DTEX01 > B63. The sequence goes on along the minus strand of JAGGUU010000158.1, from coordinate 6,825 downwards.
TGGCAAGTCTCCTAACGCCTTCCTCCTTGGCAAAGTATGCCTGAGCAACGGCGGTGTTCGGTTTATGGCTTCCCGGCGGGCTTACGCCTTCATACTTGTAGTATATCTTTGCCGGAGTTTTCAAGGCCTCTTCAAGTTTTTTAGCTCTGAAGAGTGGAGTAGGTCTCCAAAGTCTATATATTTCAAGCACAGCCTCCGGTATAGGTATGAATCTCTCCTGGCTTATCTCCTGTTTAATGCACTCCTTGGGAAAGATCCTCATCAGATCCTCTGGTTTAACAGGCTCCCTAGTTGTAGGATCGATCGGTGGAGGAAGCGGCTCCGGAAGATCGGGAAGTATGTTGTACCACTGCTTTGGAATATCATCTTCATCCAAGAGTATTTTCCTATCTGTCATGCTGGATCCTTCCATTTCTGAATTGACTATTTTGAACACATATGTCATATTTAAGACTTTTGTGCACAAAAATGTACATTAACCCTTATCTTCCAAACATGCATCCTCGACTAGGAGATAACCACTCTCCCCTTTCCAAATGGTTCTAGCCCTTAGAATTTTTATCCTCTTTCTAAAGTACGGAGCATCGAGAACTAGAGTTTCGTACTCGCCTCCCTCACCCATAAGCGATATTCCATATCTTTTACTGAGCATGATGAGATCCCTTAACGCTCTCTGATCAAGCTTCCTACCCAGCCACTTCTCATCCAAGCCATAAGCATAGACTCCTGTGAAGATGACTGAGAATCCCTCTGATATGAGAGTCTCTATTAACGTCTTCTCATTCTTATGCCAGAGTGGAGTTATAGATTTTAAGCCGAGCTCAACACATATGCGGCCTATACGCGACTTCTGATATGTCGATGCGATCGCCCCCGAGACTACGCCTTCGATATCTAGCTTATCAAGCAAGCTTCTGAGATCTTCCAGTTCTTCTTCCTTAACTCCGGATGTCTCTGCCTTCACTAATGGTATACCACATGCCTCTGCGAATAGATCTGTTAACTCTACATTCGGATAATGGAACATCCAGCTATCTTCACGTTGAGGTATCAGAGTTACAAGATACTTTACATTGTATCCTCTCTTCAAAGCTTGGTGTAACGCTAATGCTGAGTCCTTTCCGCCGCTGATTAAGGCTGCAACTTTCATTTCCGCTATTCCCGATGGGATGCAATTTATCTCCAGAAGAGCCTCTTCGCCCTCCTAAAGACTTCAGTAATCTTTTCTCTCCATTCTGGAAAAGCGTCAGGTGTGGAGGGATACTCATCATATAGTCTTCTAACCTCTCGGATAGTCTTCGCCATCACATATAGCGATTTTAGAAAGCCTAATCTACCAAGCCCGCTGAAGATTCGTCTGGTAGCTTCACCTATATTGAGATGAATCTTCTCGCCTAAACTCGCCTTTAAAACATCCTCTTCGGTGATCAGTTGATATCTCATTCCGTAATTCAGCTCTTCATTAGTTAATCCTTGAAGGAAGATTCGGAATATATCTAGTCCCGCTTGCTTGGCGCCGTAGCTCTTCATGAATCTAACATTAATCGGCCATAGTGCCTTAGAGCTTACGTCTCCTTTCTCAAGAGCCTCGGCGATTACTTCTCCGGAGATTTTCCCTCCCATCATTGAAGGCCCTATTCCCCCGCCATGAATTGGATTAACTTGGCATCCAGCGTCTCCTATAATCACTACGCCGTTGCCGACAAATGAGTCTAAGGGTCTACGTGTCGGTACAAGCCCGCTGCCTCCATGGATCATCTCTGAAGATTTGAAGAGGTCTTGGGAAAGAACGTGCATGTAAAAGTTGTTCTTGGGATTGGGGTTGCTGAGGCGTAGAGAGACTCCTAAGCCAGCATTAACTTTAGTTGCTCCTTTAGGGAATATCCAGTAGTATCCTCCAGGCGCTACGTCTTGATCTAGATAAATCTCGCAGAATTCCGGATCTTCTACGCTTCTTTTTAGCTGTCGAATCTCACGATAGCAGATAACAATATCATCCTTTCCAATAGTGGTCTCTACTCCAATTTTTGGAGGAAGATTCCTGCGTAGAATAGCTGAAAACCCGCTTGCATCAACAACAACATCGCTAAAAATCTCTATCTTCTCCCCAGTCTTAATATCTACAGCCAAAACTCCTTTAACATACTTATCCCTAATGATAGGGGCGGAGACGTGAACTTCATCTTTCAGAACTACGCCTGCATCAACGGCGTTTCTCAGCAGCCTCTGGCCAAAAGCATGGCGGTTTATAATGAAGCCTGCTAAGCCATAGCCTGATATGTTGAAGACGGAGTTTTTATCCGGAGAATATACTTTTACGCCCTTAATGTCTCCTTCCTTCTCCTCCCCAGATGGGTACGACAAGCCTAGATTATCGAAATGATGCTTGCCTATAGCGTCTCCGCAAACCTTATCGCCGATTAATCGTCTGTTCTTTCGGTCAGTTAGGCAGATATTAAATCCTTTCGAGGCTAAAACCTTAGCTGCCATGCATCCAGCGGTGCCAGCGCCAACGATGACTACGTCATATTTCTCCAACGCATATCATCCCGAGAAGATATATGGCTCTTCCATTCGATTAGGTAAAGAGAGCCTCAAATATATAAATAGTTAAAGGTAGCCTCGCTGAAAAGAAAATGTTATTTCTTCCTTTTCCACCTAAGAATTGTTTTAGTGAAGCGTGAATGCGCATAATCGTTGAGGAAGAATGTGCATTATGCCATGTGACGTATCCAAGTTTTTTACTTCATCGATGCATAATCTGCGGCAGGCTTTACTGTAACAACTGCATATTATTCGAGGATGGAAAGCCGATATGTCTCAGATGCGCCAAAAGGAGAGTATCGCCAGTTGTATCATGGAGAAGCAAATACGCGTATCTACGCGAGTATCTGGCTAAAAGAGCAAAATATAGTAGTTATGTTAAGTTATCATTCAAGAAGATCGAAGAGATAATGAATGGTAGGCTTCCGCCCTCGGCGCTTAATGATCCACGATGGTGGTCTAACACTCACGGCAAGCCTCATTCTGAATCATGGCTTTCAGTAGGCTGGAAAGTTGACAAAGTTGAATTAGACGAAAAAACCGTTACGTTTGTTAGAGCGGAGCCGACGCAGACTAGACGTGGTGGGAGGAAAAAACGGAAGAGAATCTCCTCCGCTTTTAAGGCGTTAGCTCTTAAGCCCAAAAGAAGACGTAGGAGGCCCTCTAAAAGGAAAATCGCAGAGATGAAGGCTCGAATTGAAAATATTAAGCGGCAGATGGCTAGCGAGAAACGTATCCGCGGACTTAAGCCTCGAAGCGCCTATGAGAAGCGACTCTATAAATTCGATGAGAAACCCATGTAGGAGAGAAAGCGGGAAATATTCATTAGAAAGCTGGCGTTACACTAAGATAGACTAGGTCGGGGAGCTACCTGTAATGAAAGCCGTTGACATCGCATCTATTCTTTCCGGGAAATATACGGATGAAAGAGTTCTCATTAGGGGATGGCTTCACAACATGCGTTCAAGCGGCGGGATACATTTCCTCCTAATTCGGGATGGAACCGGCATTATCCAATGCACAATGAAGAAGAACACAGTGAAGGATGAGATATTCAAGGAAGCAAAAGATCTCACTCAGGAATCCTCTTTAGAGATTATCGGGTCGGTAAGGGAGGATAAGAGGGCGCCTAGAGGATACGAGATAAAAGTTGAAGATATGAAAGTCTTTCATAGGGCTGAGGAAGGCTATCCGATAGCAAAGAAATATCATGGTCCAGACTTTCTACTTGACAATCGCCACTTATGGATACGTAGCCAGAAAATGCAGACTATACTGAGGATAAGAGCCAAGTTCCTAGAGGCGGCGAGAGAATGGTTTAAGGCGAACGGATTCGTCGAGTTCCACTCTCCAACAATCATAACGGCAGCCTGTGAGGGCGGAGCGACGCTGTTTCCAGTGAAGTATTTTGACCGAGAGGCGTACTTAACGCAGAGTTGGCAGCTCTACGCTGAAGCTGCAATAGCGAGTTTAGGAAAAATTTACACGATAGCTCCCTCATTTAGGGCTGAAAAATCTAGGACTAGACGTCATCTAACTGAGTATTGGCATTTAGAAGTGGAGATTCCGTGGTGCGACCTGAAAGGCATAATGAAGGTACAGGAAGACTTGCTGGCGTATATTCTGGATTCGCTATGCGAAGAAATGCCTGGGGAACTTGAGTATTTAGGGAGATCACCAGACGAACTAAGAAGGATGAAACCTCCATATGAGAGAATAACATATGATAAAGCCGTGAAGATTCTTAACGAGGAAGGAATATTCTTCAAGTGGGGAGATGACATCACATGGACTCATGAGAAGATACTAACAGAGAGATTCAATAAGCCTTTCTTCATCACACATTTTCCTAAGAATGTGAAGGCCTTCTATCATAAGCCGGATCCAGAGAGGCCGAAGGTTACGCTCTCAGCCGACCTTCTAGCTCCGGAAGGCTATGGTGAGATAACTGGCGGAGGACAGAGAATAGATAGTCTAGAGGAGCTTCTAGAGAGAATAAAAGAGGAGGGCTTGAATCCTGAAGATTACAAATGGTACATTGATCTTAGAAGATATGGTTCCGTCCCTCATTCAGGCTTTGGGCTAGGAGTTGAGAGGACAATATCATGGATTTGCAAGCTTGAACATATAAGAGACGCCATTGCATTTCCAAGACTCATAAACAGAGTCTATCCGTAACTATATGGTTACGCCCTCCTCCTCAGCTATCTTTATTATTGCTTCCTCGTATGTAAAACCAGCCGACTGATACTCCTCAATCTTATATTTGAGAACGTTTATGTCTCCCCAAGTCTCAATATGCTTTCTTCTAAGCTTCTCATAAAGAACCGCGACGTTCACTTTGCTTCTACGTAGTCTCTCTCGCTCCTTAAGGAGACTTTGACGAGCATACTCCTTCTCTGCGAAAGGTAAAATCTCATTTAGAACCATTAGAAACTTAACAGCGCCATTATTGGCTTTATAGGCTATAGGTAAAAATGCCACCGCGCCAAGTATTGGCAGAACCGAATTTGAAAGCAAGCTTAGGATTATCGTTATTCCAAGCAGAAGAGTGGCGGAGAGTATAACTCTAACATAATTGAATCTTAAGTCTAAAATGCTTATTTCACCTTCACGCGATATTTGAACAGTAAGAACTGCTCCGACATAGCCGCTTAGTCTCGTCCTTAAAGATAACTTTCCAATGTGTTTGATATCTGAACAGCCCATTTTCTCTCTAAGTATATGAACGATACATTGATAGGCGTATTCAGGCGGAGCATGCATATACCTCCGCCTATATGAGGGAAAAATAGGATGTATGGTGGGAGGCGGCTCCCTTCCAATCCATGCTCCTCGCATCTTCATCCAGAAATATCATTGATAAAAACGGCTATTTTAGCCTAAGCATGAAGGGGATTAGGCATCATCAAGCATTGATCCATATCGATTTCTAGGATGAAAAACACCATGCTAAATATAAACTATTTTAAGGAAATAATTCTGTTAGATACCAAGAGATTCCAATTCAGAGCAATTTAGGCAGATGATTTAAAGTGACAAGTAAAATCAGCCTGGAAATGGATTTCGAAGGGAGAGAGTATTATCTCTCTCCGGTATCAATAGAGATAGATTTTGATGAATACCTAAAAAAAGCCGACAAAGAAAAATTCAGTAGCTCCTCTATTAGAATGATTGATAAAGCAACTGGAAAAATAATTCCATGCCAATTCTCGCCGATCAGCCCTAAGGAACTTAAAGGAACTCTCTCATGGATACATCCGAGCCACGCACATAGAAGCCTAGAGATAACCGTTGGAAAAAACTGGACACATGGCTACAATTTTCCGAGGGGCGTTGAGATCTGGGATAGAGGAGACTATCAGCTGGAAGTCTTCGTTAACGGAATGCACGTTACCAATTATGTGTATAACGAAGCTTATGAAAGACCATTTCTGTATCCAGTTATTGGGCCTGATGGACTGAACGTTGTTAGGCATATACCGAATTTTGGCGATCATCCCCACCACAAAGGCATAAACATCGCATTGGGCGATGTTTCTGGAAAGAGAGGAGAACCCGGAATAAACTTCTGGGCTCTGGGGGAAATAGGAAATCCCAGACATGGCAGGGTGATTCATCAGAGATTCACACGGATCGAAGAGGGACCCGTCTTCGGAAAGATAGAAGAGGAAAATATTTGGAAGCAAAACGATGAGATGGAGTGCATATCTCATGATAAAAGCCGATGGAGAATCAAGGCTAAAGGAAAAGTCTTGATGAAGGAAACTAGGACGATCATCATATGGAATGTGACGCCTATGCGGCTGATTGATATTCACACAGTTATGGAGCCAGTAGTAGACGAGGTGGTGATAGCGGCAGATGTCGAGCATAAAGAGATGGCTAAAGAGAACGGTCCACTCGTCATCAGGGTTGCGGATAGCATGCGTGAAATAGCTGGAGGCATGATAGTGAATTCTGAAGGCAGAAGAAGAGAAAGGGAGTGTTGGGGTCGACAGGCAAGATGGGTCGACTATTATGGACCTGTTGTGCCTGGGGGGCCGATTAATGGCATAGCTGCCATGGATCATCCAAGCAACATTAGGCATCCAACGGGATGGCATGTACGAGCATACGGCCTCTTCGCGGCCAATCCCTTCTACGACAAGAAACCTGAATGGCCAGATCAGGGTCCGGTGTTTCTTTCGAAAGCGAGAGGCGACAAGCTAGATATGCGCTATAGAATTTACATTCACCGAGGCGACGAGAAGGAGGGGAGAGTTGAGGAGAAATGGTGGG
>JAGGUU010000116.1 GCA_021158305.1 Candidatus Bathyarchaeota archaeon | reverse complement strand
AGCGCAGGCAATAAGGGGAGTTATGAAGTTGATCAAAGAGATCACAATCGCCGCCGTCTTAACGAGCTTCGCAATCTCAGTATCTTCCAAATCTGTTAGCAAGGCCCTCTCCATTTCAACTGTTCTCTTCTCCCGCTCCATAATTTCTGCCTCATAAACGCTGACCCCAGTGGAGATTCCTATGGCGAAGCTGCTGCTCAGCATAGTTCCTAAAATTACTTCTAACTCAGGTTTAGTAACGAATGCGGATCCTACTATTATTCCTAGAAGCATAAATGTCGAGTCAAACAGAGTATTGACGAAGAATCTTCGGAGGATGGGACCAACATCAGCCCTTTTCAGTCAATCCTTTAAATGACTCAGCTTTAACAATTTCTTCCCTGATCCCCCAGATTTTGATACCAAAAAGAAACATCTAATAAACTTTACGGATATCTTATTCGCCATTTTCTTAGATTTGAGTTTTTAGTTTTAATCTATTGTGCTAGATTATTGACTCAATCCTTTTTATCTTGAAAAAGGAATCGTGCATGCACACCTGACCGAAGACCTATTCTTCATAATGAACCATCCAGTCCACAGGAACATGAGAATATAATCCACTACGTATCCTCTCAAAGATGATTTAGGAGCAGAAAAGTCTTTATAGCCTAGTATATTATTGCTAATTTTGGTGGGGTTTCTGTTGGGGAGAACTGTGAATCTACACTTTTTGGTCATCTTGGCTCTTCTTTCACTATCCTCGCAGTTCTTTGTGACTGAAGCCTCCTGCAAACGCCAGTTTAAGAGGTTCTATCATTTTAAGGAGCTCGCATGGGGAGACGAAAATAGCTGGTCAGATATAGATGGAGATTGGATTCAAGATCCAGAAGAAAAACTTAGCCCCTGCATATTAGTGGCGATTTCGTTTTTTAAGGGTCGAGTTATTGCTGTGGGGGATGAAGGGTTCCTTTCAAACGTATTGATTGATGAAGCCGACAATCTCAAGCTTGGAATTAACATAATAAACTGGCTTGCACAGGCTCGTGGAAACAATTACAGAATCCTCTTCGACGCTTCACATAATGAGTTAGAAGATATAAACTCTGATGACCCGTGGCTTGGATACTCTAAATTTGCAGAAGGACTCCGAGAGCTGGGATATATTGTCGAAAGGAACACCCGCAAAATAGATTGGAGTACGCTACATAAATATGATGTTTTAGTAATCAATGCACCTAACAAGAGATTCCTTCCAAGCGAAATCGTAGCGATAGTTCACTTCGTCCTTAATGGCGGAGGATTATTCCTAATAGGAGAGTGGCACATGAGCGAGCATCAGCACGTTTCCAAAACCCTAAACCCGCTAGCCGCATTTTTCGGAATTAAATTCAATGAAGATACGGTATGTGACCTAGATGACTACTGGATAGAAGGCCCCCAATACCCCATCATCCACATCTTCACGGACCATCCCATCCTCAAAGATGTCAATGAGATCTACTATTACTTGGGATGTTCAATCGAAAAACGATGAAGGGATTTCCAGAAAGCGGAAATAGCCTCTCTAGATCAGATCTTTAAGCCAATGAATATATCCCTCAACAAGAAGCAGAAAGTAACTCTTGCAGATTTCATTTAGCGATATCTAGTAATAACAAGACATATTTTTTAATTCTATATTGCGTTTGAGATCTTTTATCTGAGACATCTTGTATGGCGAGCGGCGAGGTTTGAGAAGAATTTAATGGTTTGAAGCAGAGCGCTTTCGAGGAAGACTTGAACCATCAGAGACTGAAAAGGAAGCCCTAAAGAGATCTGTTGAGGAACTTTTTTATGAATTTTCGGTATTATGCCTTAAGGGGAATGCTTTTGGGTTCAGCGGAGAATAGAAGTTTAGGTGAAGTTATCGGGAAGAGAATCGTTTTCAGAGAGGCTGGCAAAGTAGAGATCGAAGAGTTTCCGTTACGGAAGCCGGAAGCGAATGAGGTGCTGGTTGAGACGGTCTGCACCCTTATAAGTCCTGGAACGGAGACGGCTTTTCTTATGGCTCTGCCTAATACCCCTAAAAGGTTCCCTAGGTATCCGGGATACTCAAATGTAGGCGTCATAGCCTCTAAGGGAAGCGAATCCTCAGAGTTAGCGGTTGGAGATAGAGTGGCTTCCCGTAAATCCCATGCCAGCCATGTGATCGTTGACGAGACAGAGGTCTTAAAGATTCCAAATAATCTTTCATTTGAGGAAGCGTCATTTTTCGCTTTAGGCTCAATCTCTCTGCAAGCTGTGAGGAAGGCGCATATCGAGATCGGCGAATCGGTTGTTGTTCTTGGTCAGGGGCTTGTGGGAAATCTAGCCTTGCAGTTAGCGAAGCTAAGCGGCGGAATGCCGCTAGTTGCAGTAGATATGTTTGATTACAGACTTGAAATTTCGAAGAGATGCGGCGCTGATTATACATTTAATCCAAAGAGGGACAGCTTAATTGAGGAGGTAAATAGCGTCACAGAGGGGAAAGGTGCAGATGTCGTAATAGAAGCTACGGGAAATCCCAAAGCAATCCCCACCGCGCTTAAGCTTGCTGGAAGATGCGGCCGAGTTATCCTTTTAGGAAGTACGAGAGGAACCTCTGAAGTGAATTTCTATAGTGAAGTTCATAGGAAGGGAGTGACGATAATCGGAGCTCACGAGAGCATCAGGCCACGTTACGACTCGACTCATGGATGGTGGACCCAGAAGGACGATTCGATTCTAGTTTTGAAGCTTCTTAGCAAAGGGTTATTGCGAGTTAAAGATCTAATCTCAGCTAAGATGAGTTATAGGGACGCTGCGAAAGCGTATGACTTACTCATAAATTCGAAAGAGAATACGCTTGGAATCGTCTTGGAGTGGAAAGAAGACCAATAGACGGCTCCCTCAATGCTAAAAATGGTTATTTCTTCTTTTGCGTATTCTCAACGGAGGCTTTCATAAACATTAAATTCTTTCCTCCTAGTATAGGAGTGTGCTCGTAAGATTTAAAAACTATCCATAAGAGAAGCGCTTTCTCTTTTTAAGGAACGACCGGTATTAGATGAACTGGATAAGATCTGGCTTCCTCATCTTTTGACATCACTATATTCTTAAACAAATTTCCAAATAACCCTCGAATGTCTAATCGTTCTAATAATTTATCCAAAAATCACATGCTTCAGAGTATGTGGTGCCGCGGGGGTGATTTGCACCCAAACAAAATGGAGATATCTCCCGCAGTCCCCCTTATTTTGACTCCTAAAGTAAATGCCTTTTTTCTCTTATGTAATTTTTGTAAATTCACTTTTCAAGATCTAACATTAGGATGATTTGATCGAATCTTTTTAACTAATAGCACAACAATAACTGATATGGTTAAACTCCCTATTACAACATAAGTTGGCGTCCAGTCAATAATCCAGTTAGCTATGAGGACATGTGGCTTGTCCATATTCACGGTGACTGTGGTTGACGAACTTGTTACATCACCGGTCCAGCCAGCAAAGACATATTTCGGGATTAACCCTGTTTCGGATTCGATGGTTACGGTAGCCGTTTCTTCTTCATCGTACCATCCACCGCCTTTGGGGCTCCCGTGTTGTGATGAGACTTTAAGATAGTATTGCGTTTTCCAGACTGCCACAACTTTTTTAGGTGCATCCATAATAACGCTCCCGTTAATGCTGGAAGTGGTTATGTCGCCGATCCATGAAACAAAGACCCGCCTTGTGCCGTTACCATAATCCACTGGACTTTCAACTGAAAAATGTGCTATTGAATCAACATTATACCATTCTTGTCCAACAGGATTACCGAACGGCGATTCAACAGTAAGGTAATGTTTTATGCTATTGTAATAAGCTGTTACCGTTAAGCTTTCGTTAAGAACTATAGTTCGTGTTGGATGGATCGTCCCGTCTTCCCAATGCTGAAACTTATAGATTGTCTTATTAACTGTAACAGTATCTGGCACAGATATGACGTATGTCCCTTCAGTAAACTTCTCTACATATGGTGCTGAGTATTCGGTTCCGTTAATCGTGAAAGTGAATCCCTTTATTGGAGAGGAATTCACAAATAAAGGATAAGCTTGTTTTGGCAAAATAAAATAGATTCTATATGAGCCTTTATTATTAAACCTAAGAAGCGTCTTATTATTGTCATACACAGCTATAATGGAGTTCCACATTACATACTGATTATAATTGATCGTAAAAGTCAGATATTCAAAACTAAGCAATGCTGACATTATAGACGCATGTGCAGGTATGGGGCATTTAAATATGTATGTTGGTAGGTGTATTTCAGCAACTCCGAAATTGGAAGGGGGATTTATAAGTACATTATGTTCGAACTGGGATACTGTGAGGCCCTCTACCCTATAATGACTGACGTTTTTTGTTATAGAAGTTCCACACCAACTTCCCGTATACGTCTCCCACCAAGATGTATTTTGAAATGATGCATATACATCTATGTAAGCTACCTTGTGTGTTAAATTCATCGAGTAGGCTTCTTGAACATTGGAATACCTAATGGTAGCAGTGTTAACCTTACGGGAAGAATACATTCTAAATGCTGGGTCCCCAAAGATGGAGCTTCCCAAAATCGTTCTAAGGCGACGTAATCTTTTAGATTCTATTTTTTGTTCTTTTATCCGTAATGAAATGAATAGTTTAGCCATGTTGAGCGCTTCTCCGATTGTGGAGTTTTCGATTAGCATTTGATTAAGGAGAGTATACATTAGTTCTACTTCTCCCCCTTCAGGACTAGACATAATTTCTGTCGTTCCAATGAATGAAACGGCCCCGGCATGTAGGAAACGTTTGACTCCTATCCATTCGTAGGCTGATCTACACATCCAATGTATAACTAGCGACGGCTTTTTAAAGTCAGGTTCAGCGTACGCAAATGGCCAATAAGCATGACCAACATTGATGAGCACTATGTCCGAATTACGCATGTCCTTCCATACTTTTTCTATTGAGTAATTTCTATGACTCATCAAAGACACTTCAAATCCAGCTTTTCTTAGTTCTTCAATGCTGTAAGGCGGAATATGATCGCAAAGAACCAAAGCTCTTTTATTTGAATCATTGGACCTTATCTGTCGATATACGGCGGTGCGTAAATACACTAGTGAGGCGTCCTCTATATCGTAAGTATCAATTCTCCCGACAGCGGGATATAAACTTCCAGTGTCAAGGCCTGAATAATTATAGTCTCCCCAAATTAAGTTCCGTTTTACACCGGGATCTACTGAGAATTGCATAGGTATGAATTTTTCACTTCCGACAAGGCATAAAAATTTATTCTGAAGAGTATAAATCTTGGAATCAATAAGCATCATAAAATCTCTTGGGTTTGGGGAGATTAGCCGTAATTCTCCCATATGCTTATATAGACCTGAGAAATAAAAATCCACCAAATATGTTTTCCCAGAATATCTGATTTTACTTCCTAAAGTATACGGTCCCTCCAATAAACCATTAAAAATACCATCGTTATTTCGGTCGAGATTTAAAAGCACATAATTAACTGAGGCATAACCGTAAGCGCCCTTGAAAGGCTCCCAAATCTGTTTTGTCAACGATAGACTGAGAACAAAATTGACAGATTCATTTTCAAGCGTCACCTGTCCTTCAATCCACGTTGAACATCTACAAAACAAAGTTAACGTGCGTCCACTTACTTTTTCTTCAAACCTTATATCTGTATATTTAAAATTGCCTACAGCTGTCGTAATTGTTAATGTCCCATTAATAATTCTGAATATTTCACTATCTGAAATCTTTTTATTTCTGTCTAGATCAAAAGCAATCATGTCAATTTTAGCGCTATTTGGTACCGACGCACCTAAATAGCAATTGGTAAAATATATTCCTGCTGTGTCAAAGGGATTTAGATCGGATAAATCTGATTTAAAAAATTTTCCATTTACAGGATACATAATTTTAGTTGATCCTTCCTGTCTTGGCAACTGATCTTCAAATGCTTCAAATTTCCAGTAACGCATGGGAGCAAGAGGCGCGCCTGGAGGTCTTTCAGTCGTTAAACGATACGAATCAGTTGAGACCGAAATTACAGTAGTATTATAACTTATCGGTAATAATATTCCCCTATGAAATAACGTGAATAGTGGTGCAACCAAAGAAAGCTTATTTCCTTTTTCCCTATCTAAAGGATTAGCAACAGTAACATATTCGACGTTGCCTAAATAATCCACTGTTTTACTTATAATCTCATCCGAGTAGGGTATGATATTTAACGTGAAGTTTTCTAAGTCTTCTACAATCTTTTCCGAAGGTTTCGGAAGAATGAGTCTACGAACACCAAGACGATGTAGTTCATCCAATATAGATTCAGAGACGGTCTCTTGATAGAAAAAGAGTGGGCTATTTGTATAGCTGGCATAGGGTGAAATTGCAAGCGCTGATTGGTAGTCCATTTCTCTGATAAGTATCGCTGAGGACGATTTTGAATAGAACTCTTTAGAAATCTTAATCGTTAGTTCCTCTAATGTATTCCCAACGATTCGTCGGATAAGCACATTAGGAAGTATCGATGTGATATCTGGATAAAATAGTTCATCGCCGATAATTATTACCTTTTGCGGTTTATATTGCATCAGGAACTTCTTAGAATTAGAACTTAGTTCTGTTGTTTTTTCATTACAAATCAGCATTAAAGGGGTTCCTTTCATCAATCTATAGGCAGGAGGCAAAGAAGCTAAGGCTGCTAAATCTAGCCAATCTTTAAGTGAGGACGTACCAACGATTATGAGCGTTCGAATCTCATGAGGTTCATTTGATGTTGTTGCAATTTTGCCCCACGATGTACTATCTGGAGAAAAAGACATGATCTGACAAATGAATAACAAACCCGTGAACAAAAGGAGTTTTAAGCGCTCGTTTATTTTTATCATGCATTAAAATTAAGTCTAATTCCTTATATTTTTTAGAGCTGACTAAAAAGACTTCTAAAGTATGAATAATTAGCCCCTAATTGTTTCATAAATTAAAACCCCATAGAGTTTAACAAAGTTTCTGTTTTCTGTATTTTCCATTAAATACTTTACAAATAAATTTCAATTTTGCCTAATCTTTGGTGGTAATTTTTGAATACCTTTTTTAAGTTAACGAGAACTCCTATATGGTCGGCTATTAATCCTAATTTTTTGTTGGGAAAGTTTTCTTCGTTCTTGTTCTCGTCCTCTATGTTCTTTTACCGGTTTATCACGATACATGATCCGCTTCTCACAGCTTATCTTCAAGCAGAAAAAAGAAGAGTACACCTGCAAAGTTGTAAGGACGATCTATGAGGCTACAAACTAATAGAGGCGGGCTTTGAGCATGTTTGCGAGATCGAAGGTGCAAAGCTCTTCAGAAAGCGGAAATAATCCCCGCGAAAAATGCCGCGGGATAATATTGTGGTGCCGCGGGGGTGATTTGAACACCCGACAACCCGGTTTCTTCCCTCTATGCAAGTCTTCAGCTTCACCCTTAGAGACGCATGGTCTCCCAGTCGGGTGCTCTCCCAGACTGAGCTACCGCGGCTATAAAAGATAGAGTGAAAACTTACTTATTTAAAATTTTATCCTTCTTCAACATCATTTCTCTATCAACTAGATTTTAAGTTTCGATTCTTTTAATAGCGATTTTATCTTTTTATCCGGATTCTCATTCGAATTTCTGCGGATGCCTGTAAGAGAAGGGGTGAATTGTGGTCTTTAAGAAGATGATGGCGAAGGCTGGAAACGTTTTAATATTCTTGAAGTGCATAATTTTTGAGGGTCTTATGAAGCTTGAAGTGTTTCATTCCATTCAGCTTCTGGGCATCGTCCTGATGGTTCTTGGAGCACTTATCTTCATCGCACCGTTGCTCCTTGAAAAGCTACCTGAATTGGAGAAGATTCCATGGATCATACTCTACGTGTACCGAGGAAACAAATTTATCTTCGCAACTTCGCCCATACTAATAATTGTCAGCCTTGTGTTTCTTCTCTTATGGTTGCTCAGTCGACTGGGAAAACTTTAAAGCCTCTATGCTTTTTCTCATCCATATTGACAAAACAACTATGCCGCAGAAGATGAAGAATGGGAGTTTTCTTTGCGATAGGCTTTAGATCATCATTTATGAATGATAAGTTTGGATTATCGATTCACAAGTCATTTTTTAATGTGTCAAGCCAGCTTAGTTAGAGTAAAGATAATATAAAAGAATAAAAGTTAAATCTAGGGAGAGAAAGCGGGATTGATCAGTTCTTAGGGTGATAAATATTTTGTATTCTAAATATCGGTTGATTCTGTCTATTTCTCTATTACTCTTGATGTTTATTAGTGCGTCGCCTTCACTAGCAGATTTTATAGAAACACTTTTAGGAACGGATCCAAGTGGAGATGCGCATCCAGCTTCGCTAGATATCTTAAAAGTTTATATTGCTAATAATGGAACACATTTCAAGTTTATTTTAGAATGCAAAGGACGCCCTAAGCCATCAATCTCTAATATTTACATTGTCTGGATGGATAGTAAAGGCGATGCATTCCCAGACTATTGCCTAGTAGCAGGTGGCCTTTCAGGATTATATGAGATAAAAGTGATTGACGGAGCAATTATAATTAGATATAAGGCTCCCATAGATGTTACAGTTGAGGATAAAAGGATACATTTAATGGTGGAACTCAGCAAGATTGAGTATCCGGATGGAGTTAAGGAAATAGTTGGAGTCGTCGCAACAACGTATCAATTAACACTTAAAGGGAAGAAGGCTCAAAAAGAAAGCCCCTTCGGTAATGGTACCCTTCCTAAAGATCATGAGTATATTCCGAAGTTGCCACGCTTCAAAATGAGGGATAGAGCGCCCGATACTGATAGATACACCGTAGCCCATTCGGTCGTAAGTGAATTTCCCGGTGTTACACCATTCATTTTCATACCATTAATCATGATAGTGACATACGTGATATATAGAAAGAAGTTTCGTAGATAGTTTTAGGGATTCATTAGAAGAGGCGCATTCACCAAAGCCTCTAAGCTCAGATACATGTCTAAAGGATGAGAGACATCATAATCGAATTTAATTTATCAACTTCAGCTACAGAATATTATGGGTGCTAAATGTGGAGTTTTATGTTGGAACTTCAGGTTGGAGTTATTTCTGGAATAAAGGAGGCAGTCT
>JAGGUU010000193.1 GCA_021158305.1 Candidatus Bathyarchaeota archaeon | reverse complement strand
CCATGACTAAAACTGAAAACATAGTTTTGGCCACGGAAAAGTATCTGAATTCAAAAAGATTCAAAGATAGATTTCCCGAGACAGGTGAAGATGTAAAGGTAATGGGTTTCAGGAAAGATGATGAGCTTGAGCTAATAATTTCAATGGCGTTCATAGATCGTTTCATTAATGACGAGAAGGATTACTTCGAAAAAAAGGCTAGGGTTTTAGAGGATGTAAAAAAGTTTGTTGAGGAGAAAAGCGGCTTCGAGAAGATCGATATACAGCTAAATACGCTGGATACTCCGGGAAGAGGTTTAAACGGCATTTACTTAACAGTCCTTGGAACAAGCGCGGATGGAGCTGATTCGGGGCAAGTTGGCAGAGGAAACCGTGTGAACGGCGTTATTTCCCTAAATCGACCTCAATGTTCAGAGGCGGCAGCAGGTAAGAACCCAGTTAGCCATGTCGGGAAAATATACAATCTACTGACACATGAGATTGCTAAGGATATATACGCAAATGTTTCCGGAATACGGGAAGTCTACGTATGGATGTTAAGCAAGATAGGCCGACCAATAGATCAACCAGTCGTCGTTGCTGTTCAAATAATACCGGAGAATTCTATATCATTTGATAAAATCCGAAAAGAGGCTGAAAGAATAATAGATTATAGACTTGAAGGGATAAACGAGTTCTGCATGAAGCTTGCTTACGGAAAGGTATCTATATGCTAATTATGGAAAAACAAAATATTCCAGACGACCCGTAAATGGCTAATAGTATTCTCGCTTAGAATATCTTTCGGAAAAAGGCAGAGAAGAAAAGGGCTTAAAGTAAATTCTTAAGGTTCTCTAGACATCTTCTGACACATTCTAATGGCGGATAGGGATAGGTCTCCTGTTCAACAATGTACCATTCAGTTCCACCAAACGTTTCACATGCCTTAAAGAATTCTCTCCACTTCATGTCACCTTCTCCTATCAGTACGCTTTCTTTCTTTGCCGAATATTCTTTGAGATGCACAGTTACGGCTCGTCCCGGATATCTTCTTATTATATCGATCACGTCATCCGCTGTAAGCCCTCCCATCATCGCATTTCCAGTATCAAGTTGCATCACAACATCTTGTCTTGCTTCCTTGAAGAAAATATCCCATGGAATTTCCCCATCTATCGGCTTAAACTCAACTGCGTGGTTATGGTATCCTACACGCATTCCTTCTGGCTTGATTTTCTCGGAGATCTTGTTTATCAACCTAGCTGAATTGATCCATGAATCCTTTGATTTTCTCATCTCTTCTGGAAGGCTTGGAACTATCAGATACTTGTTGCCAAGTATCTTGTTGAATTCCACAGTCTTTTTGAGCCTTTCCCCTAATAATGTGTCTATCCCCAGATGGCTTCCAACAACTTTCAATCCCAAATCCTCAAGCATCTTTCTTAGTTCTTCGGCGGTTCTATTATAGTATCCCGCGAACTCAACGCCTTCATATCCCATCTTGGCGACTTCTTCTAGTGTTCCATAAAGATCTCGTTCACACTCTCTGCGAACGGAATAAAGCTGTAATGCTATTGGAATCTTTTTCAATTTAATCATCCCCTAAGATTATAACTTTCATTTCTATTCTATTAAGATAAGCGTTATTCCTAGATGTTCTAGTCTAGTTTACATTCAGTAAAGGCGATGCTGTCCTAGGAAGTTTCCTCCTCGCTTAGGGCATCCTTATATTTTTCAAACAATAATTCCAGTGCTCTCCGGAAGGCTTCTGCTCTGCTTGAAAAGATTCTTTTTACGTCTATCAAATGATTAAGCTTCTTGAGGTAATCGTTTGAAAGCGCAAGCTTAACTACTATTTCTTCATAATCTTTTTCACTGGCTTCTTTCTCGCTCATCTCCCTTCCCAGAAAAACTCTTCATTTAGGTATATAAGAATTATCACAATATGTTACCTCTAAATTAGGATGTATTTTTCTTTGCGTAAAAATTAAGTGTCCTTAAAGCCTGAGTAAAAGCAATATATATGTACACTCTTTAGTACATGGAAGATAGATAAAAGACAATTTTTAGATAACCTTAAGAAAGCTTTATATTTACACAATTATTTAATAAAGATCAGCTTATAGTTAAATACGTGTATCGGAGGAAAAAGATGTGAGCGATAACGTCGAAGGAATCGTTAGCCGCGCTTTACCTAAAAGATCAATAGAGGAAATCGCGAAAGAAGCCGTTCCGCAGATAAGCGTCTTTGGTGTTGGAGGGGCTGGATGCAATATTGTATCATGGATTAAAGAGAAAGGAATATTGGGTGCGAGGATCTACGCTGTTAATACTGATGCAAAGCATTTAAGCATCACAAAAGCGGATGCAAAGATCCTTCTCGGGTATCAAGTCTGTGGCGGATTGGGATGTGGAGGTTTCCCGGAGCAGGGAATGAAAGCAGCAGAAGAAGCATCTGAAGAAATTAGAAGAGCGATCTCTGGATCTGGTCTGGTCTTCATAACAGCTGGTCTAGGTGGAGGAACGGGAACAGGCGCTTCACCAGTTATTGCAAAAATATCAAAAGAATTAGGTGCTTTAACGATAGGAGTAGTTACTATTCCATTCCAAGTTGAACGTGCAAGACTTCTCAAAGCTAAGGATGGACTAAAAAGGCTGGTTGAAGTATGCGACGCTGTAATCGTGATAGATAATAATAGGCTCAGAAAAGTGGCAGGCGACTTGCCTTTAATCGAAGCCTTCGGAGTAGCTAACGAACTTATTGCTACTTTCATAAAGAATCTGTCTGAAACCATCGCCGTGCCGAGCTTAGTTAATCTGGACTTTGCCGATCTGAGATCAATTATGACGGGAGGAGGGATCTGCGCGATTGGGGTTGGAGAAGGACAAGGAGACACAAAAGTTGAAGACGCGGTTGAAAGAGCATTAAATGCTCAGCTTCTTGACATTAGCGACATCAGTAAGTGTAGAGGAGCATTAGTTCACATTGAAGGCGGAGATGATATGACCTTAGACGACGTTACTAGAGCCGGAGAGATAGTTGTAGATAGAATAGCTCCAGACGCCAAAGTATCTTGGGGTGCGAGAGTAAACAGTAAAATGCAAGGTATGATTAAAGTAACGGTTGTACTTGCGGGAATAGAGAGTCCATTCCTGACTGAGGGACTAGAACCCTTTGGAGTGATATAGCCTCCAGTAACCCTCCAACAAGGAAAAAGAAATAAACATGATTGAAAAACTGAAAAATGAAGATCATTAAGGATATATAAAATTAGAAAAGGGGAATGGGATACGGATATTATTGCTTGCGCAATAATAATATTTGCTGCCGTTTCGGTAGGGTTATTGATATTCGTAGCGTCAAGAGCATTCCGTTCTCCGACATTGTTCTATGCCACTGAGGAACCGATTGATGTTCTTGTTAAGCGCCTTAGCTGTCCGAAATGTCGCTCTCGAAGATTAAAGCCAACCGGAAGATATACTATTACATGTGAGAATTGCGGCTTCACATTCAGTGTGGGCGTCGTAACTAAAAGGCAAAGTAGATAAAAACTCTTTTCTTTGCATGTCTCTCTTTCACTTCCGCTTTCGTTAAGGATTCCTTTGTCTTAAGAAAAATTATTTTATAAAAGGCTTTAATGAGAAGATACCACTGATCAATGAAGAATTATTGAAGATTCTTCATAAAACTTATTAAGATGTTTTATCAAAGAGTTTTCTGGAGGAAATTACCTAAAATTGCAACATAGCGTTAGGCGTCTTGTATTAGATGTTTTAAAGCTCCGCGATCCTCCGCTTACAGAATTTGCTTCAACGTTATGTTCATTGCCTAGTATCGAAGGAGTAAAAGTCTCACTCGTCGAGATAGATCAGAATACTGAGAGCGTAAAAGTGACGATCGAAGGCAATGATATCAACTTAGAAGATGTAAAGAAGCTGATGAAGGATCATGGGGCAGTAATCCATAGCATAGATGAGGTTCTAGTTCAAAAGACCCCCTCAGACAAGCCATGACCAGCTTCTAGAAGGAGTAGGATTATAAACTATGGAGTCTTTGAATCAAATAATCAATCGTATAAAACTATACATTAAAGTAACGCACATAGGCGATATTGCTAGAAGGTACTTCGTCAAAAATGGCATGGACGGATCAATGACGGTACTAGGCATAATACTTGGCTCGTGGGCCGCTAAAGTCGAGGATCCATACGTGATAGTTATGGCTGGGTTTGGCGCGTGTCTCGCTATGGGTGTTTCCGGACTCTTCGGAGCTTACATAACGGAGAAGGCCGAACGGAAAAGGATCATAAAGGATCTTGAAGAATCTATACTTAGCGATCTAGATGGTTCATTACAACAGAATGCTTCAGAATTCGTTCCTGCGTTGGCTGCTCTTGTAGACGGGTTATCTCCCTCTCTGACAGCTACCGTTTCTCTAATTCCATTCATTATGTCGATGATAGGGCTTTTATCTATTTGGGATTCCTATGTTATCTCAATGATTCTCACATTTGCCACTCTCTTCGCATTAGGATTATTCTTAGGACGCGTCGCAAGGGAGAGAATGTGGCTCTATGGACTTCAGATGGTCGCGGCTGGAGCAGTCATAACATTAATTGTCTATGTACTTGGGGGATTCTGAAAAATTATCGCTTAAAATCGATTATTAGCGGAGGAGAGATTCATCTGCCCCAAAATGGCTTCTTAGTACTCATAATCTCAGCTATCTCATTTAAACATTCGATCTCATCAGAACTTAACCTTTCCATAAACTTAGAGAAGAGCTGTCTGGCATGAGCTTCAGGTACATTCACGTACAGAATGTCTCCTTCATCTATATGTCGCCCCACAACAGGCTTATCGATTGAGATAGCTACCTGAGATCCTTTATCGGCTTTAGGAATAGCCTTTCCGCGATCTTGAATCTGAAGTATTTCGCCGATCTCCTTACCGTCTTCTCTAATTAGGCGGAGTCTGGGCTTAATAGTCCCGGCTAAGACCTCCACTCCTACGATCGCTGGCTTCGCCCTGCGGAAGATATATCCTGGTAAGATTTTTATCTTAGCTGGTTTAACGAGTCTTTCAAACTCACCTCTTTCTATCTCCGCTTTCTTTTTCTCTAGCCATCGAAGATAATCATCAATTAAGTGATAAATTATATTGTTACAGAATAGAGGTATTCCTCTAATCTTTGCTTCTTCTTCAGCATCTGGCAAAACTCGAACGTTAAATGCAAGGATCACGCCGTATAGAGGCTTATTTTCCTTAACTACGGATGCTTCTATAACATCTCTTTTGGATACGTCTCCTACATCCGCGAATCTTATCGGAATATCATTTCTCTTCAAATTTTCAGCTATTGCCTCTAGGGAGCCTAGGGCATCGGTCTTCAAGATAACTCCATCTACATCAGTTAAGATGCGAAGTCGCTCTACTTCTTCAGAGACTTCTCTTAAAAGATCGTCTATTTTCTCATTCGATTCGGCAACATATAATGGGGCTCCTGCTAATGCATCTTCGAGATTCGGTGCGGCTATCTTCACTCCAACGGCTGCCGAGACTTCATTTACAGAAGAAAACTTATCTCTAGGATCTCTAATCTCATCTAAAGGCTTAGGAAGGAGTAAAGCTCGAACAGTTGTTACTATGGGGCCGTTTCTTCCACCTAATACTATAATGTCGTCCCTTCGAAGAATACCATCATATATTATTGCGTTTACTGTCGTTCCTAAACCAACTTCTTCTTTAACTTCTAAAATTGTGCCCTTAGCGGGTCCACTTGTGACTTGAAGCCTTCTTCTTAGAAACTGTTGAGTTAAACCCGTAAGAACGGCGACTAATTCAGTTATTCCCTCACCAGTCTTTGCACTTGTAGGAACTATGGCCACTGTACGCGTGAAGTCTCTCACCCTATCAAACCTATCCGCTCGAAAAGATAGCTCAGAAAATCTGCCGATTATCCTGTATAGATAATCGTCTAAGGCTTGCTTAACATAAGGATCTTGTTGCTTATACGATTCGAGGAATGAAAATGTAGGCTGGGGCTTCCATCCGGGAATGCGATCTATCTTGTTAGCCGCCACAAGAAAAGGCGTGCGTCTAGACTTTAAGACCTCTAACGACTCGTAAGTTTGCGCCTCGAATCCCTTCAGAATATCTATTACTAATATTGCAATGTCAGCTACGCTTCCTCCTCTGCGTCTAAGATTTGCAAATGCTTCATGTCCCGGAGTATCTATAACAAGTAGTCCTGGAATCTTAATTTCACCGCCTATCTTCCTCAGTAGTGGACCTGAAATTTCCTTAAGAGTTTCAACTGGAAAGAAGCTTGCTCCAATATGCTGCGTGATTCCGCCTGCTTCTCTGGCCTGCACACTGCTTTTCCTGATCTTATCGAGAAGCAGAGTTTTCCCTGTATCCACATGTCCAAGCACGCATACGATTGGCTGTCTAATAGGCAATTCTTGTTCACCCCCAGCTTGACATCCCGCACTTTTTAATATGTTTACTCATTTAGTATATGTTTCCAGTCAACATTTTCAGCCACTATTTCCTTCGCCCTGTCGATTCTCCTCTGGTCCTCCGGTCTTATCTTCCCAACGATGCCCTGTAGTATTTGTAAAGTTGTATATGTGTCATAAGGCACTAGGATTAAGGGAACTGCTAATTCATCTGCGCGCGGGAATATCTTAACACTTGGATATAGATTTCCAGTTAGAATTATGGCCCTTGCTCCGGCTTCTAGTGCTGCAAAGACTATATCGGTTCTATCGCCCCCAGTGATCACGAGCTCGTTTTTCGCTTTCTGGAAGTATCTCATCGCACTCTCCGGAGACATGGCTCCGACTAAGATGGTTTCAACCATCTTGTCCATTCCTTCCTCGCCAGCAAGCAGGTTTCCTCCTATGGCCTCATATATCTCTCGAACTGGGATGGAGCTTAACAGTTTATCCTCGGGCATTACTCCCAAGACTCTAACGCCATTCTTTTCGAGGAGAGGCTTGATTACGTTCTCTACTCTTTCTTTCATGTTATCTGGAACACGGTTTATTATTACTCCCAACACGCTGGCGCCATATTTAGAAGCGTAATCGTAGGCTTGAAGAACATCGTCTACTGTATGATCTTTCTTAAATCTTGAGACCAAGATTATATCGGCGTTTAGTCTCGAAGATATGCTTGGAACAGAACAGTTCAGGAAAGCTCCGGAGGAGAGGGTTGTTGCTCCTTCGATTAACATTACTTCTTTTTCTCTGCTGGCTTCCTTATATGCTGAGAGTATGTCTTCAATATACTTTGAAGATTTATCCGCGTCGAAAAAGTCCAGAAATGTTTCTCCTCCTAGAATTATCGGGGAGTAAAGCTTGGGATCGCCTTTTAAATCTAGCAGTTTCATCATTGTCTTAACGTCTTCGTCTACGATTCTATCTTTAAATTCGCTTGTTTCCACACCAATAGATTTGAAGTATCCAACCTTCTTGCCGAGGTTCCTTGCAATTAAGGCCAAGCCGATTGCTATTACGCTTTTTCCCGCTTTTTCTTCCGTTGAGGCTATATATACCCTTTTTTCAACCATCATTCTTCCTTCCATCATTCTTTTACTTTCTAAGCGTGATTCTTATATCTACTGCAGAGCATCCTTTTCCTCTCTCGTAGACGAAGAGAGGATTAATCTCCATCTCTCTTATTTCTTCAAACTGGTTCATAATTTGCGAGACTTTCAAGATTATCTCCACTATTGAATTTATATCGGAGGGAGATTCTCCTCTTACTCCTCTAAGCAGAATATAAGCCCTAGTCTCTTGAATCATCTCTTCAACTTCCCTTCGGCTGAGGGGACAGAGGCGATATGAGACATCCTGCAGAAAATTGACGTAAATTCCCCCTAAGCCGAACATAATTAGGGGGCCAAACTGTGCATCCCTAACAGCGCCAACTATAACCTCCTTCCCTTGGGGAACCATTTTCTGAACGAGAACCCCGGTGATTCTTGCCTGAGGCATGAATCTGCGGGCTTTTCTCAAGATCTCGTCGTAGCCACGTTCAACATCTTTGCGTGATTGAATATTCAAGATTACTCCCCCAACATCCGTTTTGTGAAGGATCTCTGGAGAAACTATTTTAAGCGCAACGGGATATCCTATTGAATCAGATATTTCACCAGCTTCCTCTCTAGACTTGGCGATTTTTGCTTGAGGTATTGGTATTCCTGCCGCTCTGCCTATTTGAAAAGCCTCCATGACTGTAAGGTTCAATCTATCTTCTGAACGAGCCCTTCTAATAATCTCCATGATCTTGCTATGCTTTATCTTGATTGCCTTTTCCGGTTTTTCCCTTCGAGACGAGATTACAAGGTATTCGTACATTCTGCTCAGTACGTAAGCGGCGGTTTCAGGATATTCATAGTTTGGAATTCCCTTTTCGCGTATCGTTTTGATCGCCGGAGAATCGTTAGGTATACCCATAAATGCGGCGATTATTGGTTTTTTAGATGTCTCCTTGATCTCCGCGAGTACTTGTGCAATCTTCTCAATAGGCGTCATTGCCTGCGGCGTTAAAATGACTATTATTCCATCTACGCGTGAACTCTTTAATCCAGCGTCTAAAGCAATTCTGTATCTTTCTTCGTCAGCGTCTCCAAGAACATCCACCGGGTTGTTAACGCTCGCATGGGGCGGAAGTTTTCTTCTGAGCTGCTCTCTAATGGAGTGTTCAAGGGATGGGAGGTCCAAGCCTTTCTTTTCGCAAGCGTCAGCGGCAAGCACGCCTGGCCCCCCTCCATTAGTAACTATTAATACGCGTTTGCCTTTCGGAAGAGGTTGCTTTTCAAAGGATAGGACGAGATTAAAGAGTTCTTCTAGAGTATCAGCTCTGAGTATTCCAGCCTTTTTGAACGCTGCTGAAAAAGCAGCATCGGAGCCTGCTAAGGCTCCTGTATGGGATGAAACTGCCCTCATTCCTACATCTGTAGTTCCGGCTTTTAAGGCTATTACGGGCTTTTTTCTCGTTAGCTTCTCAGATACCTCTATAAAGCGTCTCCCATTTTTTACTCCCTCAATATATAGACCTATAACTTTTGTTTCTTCATCTTCGCTTAATGCTTCTAAAAAGTCAGCG
Source organism: Candidatus Bathyarchaeota archaeon (assembly GCA_021158305.1). GTDB lineage: Archaea > Thermoproteota > Bathyarchaeia > Bathyarchaeales > DTEX01 > B63. The sequence goes on along the minus strand of JAGGUU010000193.1, from coordinate 7,858 downwards.
GCGTTTAGATCAGTCTCGTTTCCCAGACTTATGAATGATGAGAAGCCTATATTATTTTGAATAGCCCAGTTAAGAATCGTGCTTCCTAGGGCGCCGCTCTGAGAAACAAATGCTATTTTTCCTCTAGGCGGATTTGTAGCTGCAAAAGAAGCATTTAATCGACTCGCAGTATTTATGATGCCTAAACAGTTTGGCCCCTGCATACGCATGCCATATTTTCTACAGATACCTAAGAGTTCTTTCTCGAGTCTAGCTCCTTCCCTTCCAGTCTCACTGAATCCCGCAGATATAACTACTATGCCTTTTACACCTTTAACGCCGCATTGTTCTGCTACCGACGGAACAATCTTTGCAGGAACAGCGATTATGGATAGATCTACTTCTGATGGTATATCGAGAATGCTCTTGTAGCATCTGCATCCGAGCACCTCTTCAGCGTTCGGATTAACCGGATATATTTCGCCTTTAAATCCGTAATCTAAAATGTTTCTGAGGATCCTGTGTCCCACCTTCCTCGGTTCTCTGCTCGCCCCTATAACCGCGATAGATTTTGGATTAAAGAATGCTTCGAGCTTCATGCGCTATGCCTCTCAAAGGACCATTTTTGATACGGCCCCGCTCTCGTTAAGAAGAGAATGCTCAATATTTATGTATATCTCCTTTTCGATAAGAATTAGTATCACCAGATCTGTTTTACAGTATGTAAAGAGAGGTTATTTACATGAAGAAAGGTAAAAGTAAGGATTTACGTAATAGAAGTTACGATGACAAAAAGTATAGCCTAAAAGAGGCGCTTAATCTCATCAAGACGGGTGATCACATCTTCATTGGCTCAGCATGTGGCGAACCTCAATATCTTGTAAAAGGTTTAGTTGAAAAGGCTGACCATCTTGCTGACAACGAGATTCTTCATGTTCATACGTTAGGTGTGGCTCCCTACGCGGAGCCGAGATACTCTGATAGGTTTCGTTTAAACGCTTTTTTCGTTGGAATAAATACGCGTCAAGCAGTTGCGGAGGGGAGGGCCGATTATACTCCTGTTTTCTTATCCCAGCTCCCTAAACTGATATCGAGCGGTATGGTTCCTATAGATGTTGCTCTAATACAAGTTACGCCTCCAGATGAGCATGGATTCTGTAGCCTAGGAGTCTCAGTTGAGATCACAAAAACCGCAGCTGAGAACGCGAAGCTCGTTATTGCACAGGTTAATCGCCAAATGCCTCGAGTTTTAGGAGACAGCTTCATTCATATTAATAATATTGATGTCGTAGTAGAACATGATGAACCTATTTTGGAATGTCCTCGTCATGAGAAAGATATAGTTTCTGAGAGAATCGCGAAGTATGTATCAGAACTTATAGATGACGGATCTACCCTCCAAATAGGCATCGGAAGCATCCCTGACTCAATCCTCGACTCTCTCGTTGACAAGAAAGATCTGGGAATTCATACTGAACTCCTGACTGAGGGGGTTGTAGACCTCGTTGAGGAGGGAGTAATTACATGTGCAAAGAAGACTATAAATCGAGGAAAGATAATTGCCTCATTTGCTATGGGAACGCGGCGTCTATACGATTTTATAGACAATAATCCGATGGTTGAGTTTTATGAATCTGATTATGTGAATAACCCGATAGTGATAAGTCAGCATAAGAAGATGGTTGCAATAAATCAAGCTCTAGAAATAGACTTGACAGGGCAGGTTTGCGCTGATTCTCTGGGATACAAATTCTACAGTGGATTAGGAGGACAGGCTGATTTCATAAGGGGAGCCATGCTTTCGGGAGGTGGGAAAGCGATAACAGTTATTCCCTCAACTGCTAAAGGCGGTAAAATCTCTAGGATACGTTCGCTTCTAAGCCCTGGGGCCGGCATAGTTTTAACCAGAGGAGATGTAGATTACGTCGTAACTGAATACGGCGTAGCGTGTCTTCGCGGTAAAACCATAAGGGAGAGAGCTTTATCGCTGATTAACATAGCTCATCCAAAGTTTCGAAATGATCTTCTTAAATGGGCTAAGGAGCATCATTATGTTCCTCAAGAAGTTTTGCCATTTCCAGAAATAGAATATCCAGAGGAGCTCAAGAGATATGTTGTCCTAAAGGATGGAAGCAGGGTTCTCCTACGTCCAATAAAGCCTTCTGATGTTACAATGAAACAGCATCTTTTCTATGCTCTCTCTAGAGAGTCTATAGAAAAAAGATATCTGGGATCATTGAAAGCTTTGCCTCTTAAACGCATTTGGCCCTATGTCATCATAGATTATAAGAATGAGATGGTGATTGTGGGAACAGTTCAGGAGGGGGAGAGTGAAAGCATGGTTGCTATTGGTAGCTATTCTCGGGTGCCTAACACAAATCTCGCAGAGGTCGCATTAGTTGTTAGAGATGATTGGCAGAATAAAGGATTAGGTACCATTCTCTTTAATTATCTCTGCGAAATAGCGAAGAAACAAGGTCTAGATGGATTCATAGCTTGGGTGATGGTTGATAATGAACGTATGATGCATATTATTAGTAAGTCTGGCTATCCAGTACGATATAGAATTGACGGAAACCTCTATTATGTTGAGATAAAATTCAATTAACCTCACTACTAAGCCTTAAAGATGCCGTTTTACTGCTTATTCCCTAAATTTTGTCTCGATCTTCTTCTTAACTGCGGAGAAATGCTCAACAATATTTTCAGGACGTAGACCGCGCGAGATATATTCTGAAAACCTTTTTGAGTAAACTTCGGGAGTTGAAGATAGCATGCTTGCATAGTCACTTATGTGTCGCCCTTCGATTCGTTCCTCGCTTGGAAGTATTTCCTCTCCGTGAGGAATCTCAATCCCCGCATCTATGCATCCTTTCATTACTGCGAATACACGTGCGCCTTTGGATGGAGTCTGTAATCCTATATCCAGAATCGCCTTTTTGACATTCCTTTTTAATGCTCGATATCCACAGAGAAGTCCCGTTAGGTATGCCGCTGGAAGATTCTTTAAGCTTCCAAGCCAGCCGAATTTTTTCCTTAACTCACTTGAATGCGCTGAAGCTAATACTCTGTCACCCTCAATCGAGGCTTCAACTATCTGCGCTATTATGTGCTTATTTGTTTTCCGAGCAACAAGTCTTGGAAGACCAGAAATAAGAAGCTTTTTCCTCCTATGATAGTCTGTCTTTCCCTCTCTCCTTCTGCGGTAGGGAACATTATATGAAGGACCCTTCGCCACTATCTTCTCCTCCTCAAGTTATGTGCCTCTATGTATCGTTCGAGAGCCGCCACTGAACGGAAAGCCCCACTTCCAGCCATTATGTAAAGTCTACGGTAATCTTTCCTAGTAATTATATGCTTGTCTCTGAGTTCACGTAGCCTTCTTCTTTGAGCTCTTATCCGTATGATCCACATTCTCTTTCTAGGAAATCTTGCTCCTTTAGCTCCTTGGCGGCTTCCATGTCCTCTTCTCCTTCCTTTCTTCTTTTTCTCATGTAGTATACGTGCTCTAGCTCGGCTGATCCCCTTCTCTGGAAGCTTTCGTATAGCCTTTTCATGAATTAGCTTTCTAATTTCTTCTCTTGAAATAGCCAGCTCAACATCTTCTACTCTGTCAGGATCAATCCATATCCTGTTTTCGCCTGCTTTAAGTATTTCTGAGGCCATTCTGCGTTGACTTCTTAGGTTCAAGATTCACTACCTCCTTAAATCTAATGGTTCCTACATGCCTTCTTCAGTAGATGCTTCTTCAATTGCTCCTGGATTCAATATATGGATTCCTCTTTCTCTAGCTTCTCTGATTATCTCAGCTCTCTTCCTCCCTCCAACGCAAGAAGCTATTCGGATAGCTTCAGTTTCAGGGTCAACTTTACTCAGATCATCCGGGTTAAATACTCTTACTTCCTTGAATGCTGATGGGTGTAGTCCTCTAGCTTTTTTCGGACCGCGATATCCAACGTTTGGAGCCGCTGGCCATCCTTTCACTTTTCTACGTATCTTATTATCTATTCCGCGTGGCCTTCTCCAGTTTTCCTTCAGTCTTTTATATCGCCAGCTCTCCTGCCGTACAAATTTGGGCTTCTTCGCCTTCTCTTTTTCTCTTTTAGCGACAAGTTTCTCCATAGATTCTGAATCTTTGCTCATTCTTCAAATCCCTCATGCTTCTCGTAGACGTATATGCCGTCTAAGAATTTCCGCGGATCTTTATTCTTTATTTTTGTCGCCTGCTCGATATTTGCTGCTGTCTGACCGACTTCTTCTATATTTATGCCTTGAAGGATTACGTCATCTTTCTTCACTATCACCTTGGTGTTACCAACGATCTTTGCTACGCGAGGAGCTCTTTCTCCTAGAAAATTTTCAATTAGGATTTTATCTCCTTCAACCTTAACAGAGATAGGAAAGTGAGCATACACAATTTTAAGCTTATATGTGAATCCTTTAGTTACGCCTTTAATCATGTTCCTAATATGGGCACATACGGTGCCAACCATGGCCACCGCCTTACGGCGAGTATCATCGGTATAAACAACAACCTGATCATCCTCAATATTTATGGAGACTGGAGAATTAGAGAAGTCTCTAACTAAACGGCCCTTTTCCCCTACAACCTCAACTCTTTTTCCGTCTATATTTACCTTTACACCTTCCGGAATTTCTACCTTTCTAGATACAATTTGAAGCATATGATCGGCCCCTCATTAGTATACGTAAGCTAGGAGACTTCCTCCTATGCCTTTCTTCTTTGCTTCTTTATGCGAGATTACTCCTTGGGATGTTGAAATGACAAGTACACCCATGTCTCTTGATGGAAGATAAAGTTTCTCCCACTTCTCAATCTCCTTAGCCTTCACGTAGTATCTTGGCCTTATAGCGCCGCACTTGTTTATTCTTCCTAAAAGCTGAACTCTTATCTTTCCCGCTCGCCCATCATCGATGAATTCAAATTCTCCAATATATCCGTTCATCTGGATCACTCGAAGAATATTTCCTAGGAGTTTGGAGGCTGGCGCAATTAAACATTCTTTCTTTCTTCTGATCTCGTTGTTCATGATTGTTGTTAATCCATTAGCGATGGTGTCCATATTCATGATTCCCCTACTCATACTTCTTAAATCCTAAGCTCTTGGCAACTTCTCTGAAGCATTGACGACAGAGGTTTAATCCGTATCTGCGTATGATCGGGCCGTATGATCCGCATCGTCTACATCGTCTGCTACCCTTGCCGAATTTTCTCTCTTTTTTCACATTCTTCTTCGCCATCTTTCTTTCCTCCTACACTATTTGGATTCCGAATTCTTCCTCTAAGAAAGACATGGCTTCATCGGGTGATAATAAATGTTCCGTTCCAACCTTCGTCTTTGCTCTTCGTCTTCTTTTAACACGGTATCCCGGCCTCTCCAAGACGACCGATATATCCATGCCTATTATTCCGAGTTCCGGGTTATATTTAGTGCCTGGGATGTTTATGTGTTCTTTTATTCCGAAAGATAGGTTTCCATACTCGTCAAATGATGATTTTGACACCTTGTTATCGATCGCTTGAAATGCCCGTTTAAGAAAATCCTTAGCTTTTTCCCCTCGGAGCGTAACGACGCATGCTATTGGCTCTTTTCGTCTTATACCGAAGTCTCTTATGGTTCGCTTGGCTCTGCGAATGCATGGCTTTTGTCCCGTCAGATCTTCAAGGATCTTCATTGCCTTCTCTAGAGGCTCACCAGATCTGCCTACGCATGAGTTTATTACTACCTTCTCTATTCTTGGCTTTAGCATCGGATTCTTGTAGGTTGCTTTCTCAACAGTCTCTGTTGACAATTATCACTCCTCCATTGTTGGCAATGAAATTCTTGGTTTTTCATCTCCAACGACGAAGACGTAATCAAGTATAGACTGATAAGTCTCACCTTTCTCATCTTTTATGTTTACTAATGCTCTTCTGCGTTTCATGCCGGCTTGCTCTTCAATTGACGATATTATCCCATACTTGCCGATGTTCTTCCCGCCTATAAGTATAGCCATCATTCCCTCTTTTAATGGTAGATGCTCGATTATTTCTTGTTTCGGTATGCTTATCATTAACGTGTCTAAGGTTCGGTATACATCTTCCTCCGGTTTTCTAGGATCTTTAACCCTAACCAAAACATTTCTTCCATCATGTAAATTCAGCTGTATGTGACCGTTCTTAACAGTAGTCTTATTCTCGATTCTGCAGAGCTTATAAGAAGATTCTTTCTCATCGATTGGATGTAAACCCAACCCTTTCTTAAAAGGTAAGATTCGATAATTCATCTTAATCTCTGGAATTGAGATCACATCCATTAAACCAGCTGGGAAACGATCATCCCACCTAACTCTTCCATCAACCACAACCATACCTTGAGAAATTATCTTTCTCGCTTCTTTCCTCGTTTCAGCTAATCCTAGGAGATCGCGAATAATGAGCAACAAAGGTATGCAACGGTTTATTGGATGAGGCCCTGGTCGAGGCTTAACGGTCCATGTGAATTTCTTTCTATGTATAGGCCAAAATGCTGGTGAAGCTTCTCTTTTAAGATGTAAGCTACCGCCTTTCTTTCCCATCTTTCATCTACTCCTCAGCCTTTTCTGTTTTTTCCAAACTTTTTCTTTCTAGTATTCTCTTTCTCCATTTATCATCCATATTGAGCTTAATTATCTCGACTTTTGAATGATGAATCGGCACGGGAACGGTTGTTCCATCAGCTTTCTCCTTTGTCACTCCATCTACGTATACTTTATACTTCTTTCTGTCAACTCTGGTCACTCTTCCTTCATAGTCCTTGTAATCTCCTCTGAGGATTCTTACAGTATCTCCTGAACGGATTGGAAGCGATCTACAGCCGTATTCTTTCCTTAATTCCTCCGATAAAGGAGCTGCCATAATCTTTCCTCTGATGTGATAAGGCGCATTATATAGCAGTTTTCTTTGCTTGCTTGGTTTCTTTGTCTTTATCTTCATCGATCTCACCTAAATTATGATGCTCGAGGCACTTGCTATTCTGGGCCATCTCTCAGCGGCTTCCCGGGCTACCGCTCCTCTTATCTCTGAGCCGCGTAGCTCCCCATCCGAGGTTATTATGACCGCGGCGTTATCTTCAAATTGAACCCATATCCCCTCCGGTCGCCTAAATGGCTTTCTCTGCCTGATTATAACGGCTTGGAAGAGTTTTTTCCTCATGTCTGGGCTTCCTTTTCTTACAGAAACGACTACTCTATCACCTACGGATGCTGATGGTACGCGTCTTAGTCTTCCCTTATATCCGATCACCTGTATCAACCTTAGCACCTTCGCCCCGGAGTTATCCGCGCATTTTATCAATGAGCCTACTGGAAGTCCTCTTGAAATCTTCCTTCTCTGTCCTGCCGCTCCCCTAGCCATGAATGCTCTCGCTCTTGCTCTTGAAGACACTTCACTTTTCCTCCAGCTTTTGAACTATAACGAATGAGACCGTCTTGCTTATTGGTCGACACTCTGCAATCATAACTCTATCATTTTCACGAGCATTTATACATGGCGGATTATGCGCAGGTATATGACTATGCCTCCTTTCATATCTTTTATATTTGGGAACATAATGTAGGTAGTCCCTTCTAACAATCACCGTCTTATCCATCTTGTCGCTTACAACCACTCCCTCAAGTATTCTTCCTCTTATCTTTAGGGTTCCATGGAATGGGCAATTACGATCATTACATGTCTTTTTAGGTTTAGGGAATCTCTCCATCACCAGCGCCTCCTAATTACTTTTTTTACGCGGTCCTCTGGTCTACCAACGAGTATCTTACCATCGATTTCAATTTTCGTTCCATCGGCATATGTGAAATGAAAAATTGAAATATTCTTTATTATTCGTTTCTCTTT
>JAGGUU010000100.1 GCA_021158305.1 Candidatus Bathyarchaeota archaeon | reverse complement strand
TTCATATGGTATTGGAATTCCTGGTGATGCTATAACTGCCAAAGATGTATTTACGATACATTGGTACACTTTGACTAAAGTGAAGCCTGAGTATGATCCGGAGACGAAAACTGTGTACTGGGACTCGTCAGAGGGACGTAAGGTACTGAAATTCCTTTACGATCTCGTTAACACTTGGAAAGTTACCCAGCCAGATCCATTGTCCTATAGCAGATTTGACCTAAGACCTCTATTCAGAGACGGTAAAATAGCCATGCATTTTGATGGGCCATGGATTCTACCAATGTTGAAAGAGACCTTCGACTTCTCTGATCCTGAGAAGTGTCCAATCGGCATAACGAGGATACCTTCAGTTGATGAGAAGAGTTATCCGTACAGCGCCTCGCCATCAGGATGTGATCAATGGGTCATATTCAAGCAAACTAAGGACCTCGACGCGGCCTTAGAACTCTTAAAGTTCGTCACGAGTCCAGAATGGCAGTATAAGCACGATGTCATCTATGGGCAGATACCAGCTAGGGTTGAAGAATATGAGGAACAGGAATTCAAGCAATGGTACTATGAGCCATTCAAGGAGATGCTTAAGAACTCAGGTCCTCCGCAACCAGTAATGATAGAGATGACCGAATATCAGAGACTAATGTGCGAAATGTTGCAGAAGATATACGCCTGTGAAATGGAGATCGAGGATGCGATAAAGGCGTACGCCGAGAAAATAAAGAAGCTTAGGTGACCCTTTGAATGGACAGGTTAAAGGGCCGGGCATCCCCCTATTTTTTCATCCTACCAACAATTACTTTAATTATGTTCATCTATTTCATCCCCTTGTTTGAAACAATAATATTTTCATTCATGGATATGAAGCAGCTCGGAGTTGTAGGGGAATTTGTGGGGCTGAGAAACTATGAGAATTTATTTATGAATGAAGAATTCCAATATTCCTTCACACTTACCGTTTTTTGGACATTTACCTCGGTTGGATTAATAATATTGGTTGGTCTAGGTCTCGCATTAGCACTCAATGAGAAATTTCCCGGGAATAAAATCGTGCGGACATTATCTCTGATTCCTTGGATAACTCCTGCTAGTATATGTGCCGTTTTTTGGAGGTGGGCTCTTCATCCAGCTTTTGGAAGCTTGAATTTTATTCTGAAATCTTTAGGTATAATTTCCGGATCCTTAAGATTTTTATCAGATCCTCGATTAGCGATTTTTACCATAATATTGGTACGTTTCTGGCGAGGGCTTCCCTTCGCCGTTTTTTGCTTCTTAGCAGGTCTCCAATCAATCCCCGAAGAACTATATGAGGCGGCTGAGATCGAGGGCGCTACAGGTTTCTATAAGTTCAGATACATAACTCTTCCTCTGCTCAGAGGGGTCATCGCGATGACCACCACGCTCCTTACCATATGGACTTTCCAACTCTTCGACATAATCTTCGTTCTGACCGGTGGCGGACCCTTCTCATCCACCGAAATTATTCCCATCTTCATATTCCTGACATTGTTCAGACGCTATGATATTAACCCCGCCTTAAGCGGAGGTGTGCTTGTTGTAACATTTCTCCTGATTATCAGCTTTATTTACTTCAAATTCTTCGGGAGGAGATAAGATGAAGACGAAACACGTTTTCAAATATGCGCTCTTATATGTCTTATCGTTAGTCTACTTAATCTTTATCTTCCTACCAATTTATGACGGATTCATCTCATCTCTTCAACCATATAGTAAAATGCTCAGCTTTAGAACGTCTCTATTCCCGGACACCATCTATTTTGGAAACTATATTTCCGTGTGGAATCATTTTCCCCTTTCTAAACAGTTGATGAATACAGCTATATACGCTATCAGCGTCAGTATCATATGCATAAGCTTTGCATCCCTCTCTGCGTATTCTCTTTCAAGATTTAACTTCAAGGGGAGGGTTCAATTCCTCTTCGTATTATTGGCAACACAGATGATATCTATCCTGCTCCTAGTCGTACCCTTAAAGATAATGATGATCAAGCTTGGATTGGACAACACCTACTTCGCGGTGATACTCGTGGATTCGGCAGGGCAACTAACGTTTAGCACATGGATGCTCTGGGCATATTTTGATACCATTCCAAGGGACTTAGATGAAGCAGCTTTAGTAGATGGATGCACGAGACTTCAAATAATTCGAAAGATCCTCTTGCCGCCAGCTTTACCCGGGGTTATGGTCACGTTCCTAATGGTCTTTGTAGCAGAGTGGCAATCCTTCACCGTTCCGATACTATTCATTAGTAACAGAGAGTTCATGCCCGCAACTGTTGGGATATATGAGCAATTAGGCGAGCTATTGATAAGATGGGATATTGTTTTACCAGCCAGCTTCATAACAATAATTCCTGAATTAGCCGTTGGTTACGCCATACAAAAGTATATTGTCGGCGGACTAACAGCAGGAGCCGTGAAATACTGATATGATTAACCGATGTCTCATTCGATCTCAGAACCTATTTTCAGAAAATCGTTAATGCATTAAAATTGATTGATCTCATCTCAAGGTATAAATATCGGGGGGCTATGTAAACGGCTACGTAAGGTGAGATTATGAGTTTTGAGAAACTTAAAAGAAGAGTTGTCGGAGTTAATGTTGTCGTCATTACGCCGTTCAAGGAAGATAAGACATTGGATGAAGAAGGCCTCCGAGAAAATCTGAGATTTATGATGGACAACGGCTTGGTAGAGGGAAACGGAGTATTCATAATAGGCGGAAGCACCGGAGAACTTTTCTCGATGAAGGTAGAAGAGAGGAAGAGAATTTTTAAGATAGCTGTCGATGAGGTAAACGGAAAAGCACCTGTATTCTGTGGATGTAATCATAGCGGAACTGATATTGTTATTGAGTTGGCGAGATTTGCTGAGGATGTAGGGGCTGACGGAGTGATGGTGACTCCACCATATTATTGGACCGCTCCTGACGATGAAACTGTTTTTAGGCATTACAAAGCGCTTGGCGAAAAAATCAATATAGGCATAATGATCTACAATAATCCATTCATAGTTAACAAAGATTTATCCGTCGAATTAGTGAAGCGGATGATAGCGGAGATCCCGAATCTCGTGGCGATAAAAGAATGCTCCATCGACCTGCTTAAGTTTGAGAGAATGCTCAGAGAAGTGGGGGATAAGATATCGTTTATCAACGGGAATGGGGAGTTCATCGAGCCATATGCGTATATGATGGGATCGGTTGGATATATAAGTGGAATCGCGAACTTCATGCCTAAAGAAGCAGTTGAACTCCATAAAAACTGTCTCAAAGGAGATTATGAGAAGGGGAAGCAATATCATCTGAGGCTTGCGCCGTACTTAGATTTCCTGCTTTCCGTAACTTCTGGAAACGCGATTACGGTGCTCAAAGAAACTATGAATATCTTAGGAAGACCCGCTGGCCCAGTTAGACCGCCTCTCATACCTTTAACCTCTGAACAGAGAGAGACGCTGAAGAATATCTTGAAGAAAATGGGTCTGCTATAAAAGCAGTTACACTTACACATTTTTAATATCGCTTGAGAGAGGTTTATTTTTCCTCAGGGGCAACTTCACTAACGGCATCTAAATATTCATCGAAGACCTCCACCACCTCACCATTGCATACGAGGGCATATCCCCTCCTACGTTCACCGAGCCTTCTGAGGGCGTCGAGATTCTTCTGATACTCCCTCTCAAGCCTAACCCAAGCTAGGATCTCATCATAATCCCTCCTACTCGCAAGCCAGCTGCGAACAGCCTCCTCGATCACCGAGGCGATCGCCCTATTCTCAAGTGCCGCACAAGTCTTTATGAGACGATACAGCTCTTCATCGAAGTTCTTTATGGCCACCAACCTCTTGCCCGGCATCCAGCATCTAAGAGACGTGATCGGTATATAATGTCTAACCAGATAAACCAGTTGCATATAATGGAAGTAAGTATGCGGACGTGCACTTGACTAGGCACATCTATGACTTGGCCTTCACTCTAATAAGGATCGGAGTAATGATTAATTAAGGTCACCCTTCCCTCTTCTGAAACATGCCATGTTATTATTCCAAGCTTAGCTTTAATGGCTTTAATCACCTCTGCGGTGACTTCATCCATTCCATCTCCATAAACTACGGCCTTTGCTTCAACCACACCCTTCCAATCCCTTTCAAAGTGGTGTTCATAATAGATTAGTTGCCCGATTGCCGTGAAGGCTTGATCGCTCATTAAGCGCGGCTTAGCCTCAATCAGCCAAACTTTTCTGCCGAAGAACGGATTAAGCCCGGGATTCCTATACATTTCCAACCAGTACCTCAGAGGGATTTTGGGTTTTATGGCATTCTGACGCGCCCTAATACATACAGCATCAATGCGCTTCGTCATCACAGAATATAGATCCAATACCTTATTGAATTCAAATTCTCTCCATTCAGCTCTTTCAGCCATTGCCTTCTTATAAGCCACCTCAAAGCCAACAGGCACTTCTAGGAACCATATACCTGGCAAGATACCAGATTCTATGAAGCGTTTAAGAACATCTGACTCTCGCAACTCCTCATCCCCCTAAAATATCCTTCAAATCTCGTAAAAGAGAACTCTTCAAACATTTCCCCGAAAGATATTACCAAGCCTTTTAAAAGTTTGCCGCCAATCCTAGCTTGTTTTTGCTTTGGCTGTTGCGGGTATCCCGCCATCACCCTTTTCTGCGACTATGCTGAGACAGCATAGGTAGAGGTATATCTTTCCAAATAGCTTCATCAGCTTGCATTTACCACATACCGGGCACCTAGGCATTCTCTTCACCTCCCATCAACTCATTCTTCTCGATAGAAAAGATTAGGATCAAACACTTCGCTATGATATTTAAATGTCCCGCGGGGGTGATTTGAACACCCGGCCATCC
>JAGGUU010000102.1 GCA_021158305.1 Candidatus Bathyarchaeota archaeon | reverse complement strand
CTATCTCTGGAAGATTGAATCTCTCGCCTTCTATCAAGACTTCTCTCAGCCTCTCCGCAAGCCACTCTTCAAGATCCTGGGAAGATGAGACAGATCCCTCTAATAGGTGATAATCCATAATTCTCCTTAGATGATTTAGAGCCTTCTCTTCCGTGTAGTGCCAAGCATAAGCGATGATATTGTTATTTTGCAGGAGAAACTTGACAACGATTTCTCTTCCTAGGATCTCCTTCAAGCTATTCATTTCAATTATCAATCAAAGCTATAGGTATTTTTCTCATTAAGAATTCTTTTTTTAAAGACCTCATGGAGGAATGTTATGGACGCGTAGGGGAAGAAGATAGCTACTTAAACTTGCTATGCTCCTTGCGTAATACATGCCACTCTGGTTTCCTCTTTCCACTATGTGATATGCGAGTTGTATCTCACCTTTAATCTGCATTCATGACTGGAAACTATATGGCTTGTATAGTTTTCATAACGTGGTCTTTTTAATTCCACAGCTCTTCTTCCGTCGTGTAGTATATATTCTATGGCTTCCTCCGCTATCTTAATGTTGGCTCCATCTTAGAACCTTAACTCAGTCCTAAAATCATCTTAGGATTGTAGATTTCTCAGAACCGTTCAGATCCCAACAAGCAAACTCAACACTTGACCTTCAAGTTGAGGTGTGATGGCTACGATGTTTCCTTACTGTTTGGCGACGCCAACCTCATGACGGTCTTAGAGCTTAATATTCAAAAGCCTTCTTATTTACTTAAGATTTTAGGCGGATTCTTCTCTTTACGAATGTCCAGAGACTGTAGAATACGATCCACGCCGTTGTCAGGGGTAAAACGATCATCCAATAGTATACTGAGTGAGAGTAGCCTGTCAATAGGCAGTAAGCATTTATCAGTATGAATGCCACGAGGTTTAGATAGAATGATCTTTTCTGCCAGCCATACTTATTAGCCGCCTCGACTGCTTGGAGCGCTGCGAATCCCTTTTCAGTCAGAGCATATAACCCATCCTTATTTATCGTGATTAGATCATCAAGCTTCTTTAGATGGAAGTCTAGAAGTCCGCTGCTCTCTATTTTGAGCTTCCTCTTAATCTCAGCGAAGCGCCTCGGCTTTTTAGATAGCTCCTTAAGAATCTCGATTCTCAGCGGATGAGAGATCGCGTCGAAGAGATCATCATGGTTCATATCTCATCCTCCAATGCAATTATACAATGGCCAAAATATAATTCTATCAATATTGACAGGTAGGTCATTAGTTATTGACAGCGCTTCCTGAGATAGCGTCAAGCCGAGTTTACTGATTTAACATTTCGCAGAAGAGACTATTATGTTAGAATAATATCTGTCGCTGGTTAAGTAGGATTCCAAGAGGCTAGTCTATTTACAGGTTTTGGGGGTCTCCATAACTAGAAACGTAGACGTCAAAGCATACGGTCATTAATTGAATAATCAAGCCTTCTATATCAAAGAGTTCTCATGGAGATGGAATTGGAATAATACATGTTATCACTAAAAAGGTATCATTTGTTAACCCATAATACGACACAAGTATATTTCAGAGTCTTTGATGTATAAATGTGCAGACAATAACATAAAATAACATGGATTGGAAGCATATTGAAATTGAGATCATCTTCAAGAACAATATCGCTTATCGGAATCTTCTCCTCTTTACATGCAACTCTATATTTCTTATCGGTGGGGCTCTGGAGAAGCTGGAGCATATATTTAGAGCCTTTCGAGGGGTTAATCCTAGGTCCATACGCTGGCTTCTTAGCGGCTCTTATAGGAAGCCTTGTAGCTAGAACCGTAAAGCCAACGGATCTCTGGATGTTTGGCATAATAGCTGAGCCGATGAGCGTTCTTGCATGCGGCCTGATAGCTAGAAACAGATGGAAACTCTTGATTCTTCTGTATATAGTTATGCTGGGAGCCTTTTTTATGCATCCGTTGGGCAGACAGCTCCCCCTATGGACGGTTCTGGACATACTGGTAGCGTTAGTCTTGATATATCCTGCCGCGAAGATCTCTAAGAATCTCTTCTATGAACCCACGAAACGGCTTCCATTCATCACCTCGTTAGTAGCATTTGTTGGAGCGGCTATGGACTCCTTAACTAGGATCTTTCTTCTAATCCCCGCTGGACTCTACATTGTCTTAGGCTGGTCTCCTGATGTTGTACGCTCCATTTTCATCATGGGGGCAGTCGGCTCATATATAGAAGATGCGCTGGTGGTCTTGGTTATGCTATTAATAGGCGCGCCGATCCTTGCAGCTTTAAGAAAAATCCCCGGAATGGAGTATCCGTTAAGCTGATCAAATATTCTGCTGAATGAGAAAAATGTCTGAAGGCATTTCATGGTGGGCAACGCCATAAAATGACTCCTTAGTGAAACATTTTTACATTAAGTTTTCATGGCGTTTCTCCGGGACTCTATAAGCCATCTAGGCGTTGATTTAAATCATGGAATCTCTTAATGAAAACCGTTTAATATTCACGGTGGAATTTATTGAAAGGTAATTATGATGAAGGGCATTATCTACTTAACTGGGCATGCACATATCGATCTTTCATGGCTCTGGCCTAGAGGAGAGACAATTCATAGAATCTGCCCATTAACATTCTATTCCGTCCTAAAACTGATGAGGAAATATCCATTCTTCAGATTCTGTCAGAGTAGCGCTCAAATATACGAATGGATGGAGAAGTATTATCCCGACATCTTCGAGGAGATAAAGAAAAACGTCAAAGAT
>JAGGUU010000110.1 GCA_021158305.1 Candidatus Bathyarchaeota archaeon | reverse complement strand
TGCCGGGGTATGCCCGTTGCCAGGCTTCCCAAAGCCCAACAAGGGGTGGCAGAGCGGAAATGCGCTGGACTCGAGATCCAGTGGCCCTCACGGGCCTCAAGGGTTCGAATCCCTTCCCCGGCGCCAATAACAGTTAAGATAAGATAAGATAAGAACTAGAATTAGCAATGAGAATGCATGAGGGTCTTAAACAATTTAACGATTTCTAGTGTTCAGCCATATTCTCTTTATCCATGGTATCTTGTCGAACTCTTCGTCTTCTGAGACTATATGCTTGATCCCAGTCTTATTCATTGAAGCTATGTGAAGTGCATCTGAAGGCTTTAATCTATAGTTCATCATCGTCTTTCTCATAACGTCATAATCGGTGTAGTCTATTGGAATCACCTCTAAAAGAGGCATTAGCTGATCCATTAGTTCAAGGATCTCACTTAATGGAATTTTATATTTCTTTGTTAAGATCCATAAGACCTCATCTACAACAATCATATTGACGAATAGGCGGTCTCCACGTTCAACGGACTCCTTTAAAAAGTTTGTTACGTAATTGAAGATCTTATCGCTCTCAGAATATCTTAGATATATTAGGTAGGAAGAGTCAAGGAAGAGCCTCAAGAGCCTCATCCTCTAGGCTGAACTTAGAGACGAGTTTTGCTACGGGCTTCCTAGACTTCTTCAACCAATCTAGGAACTCTTCAATGTCTATTCCTCTCTGTAAAGTAAGTCCGTCCTCTTTGAGGTCTGCTATCACGTAGCTACGAGGTTTAATACCAAGCTTATCCCTAACGATCTTTGGGAGCACTATCTGCCCTTTCGGCCCAACTTTCAACTTGAGTTTAACCATAAGTATCACAAAGTATCACTATAGGTTCAACAATATAAATATTGCCACAGAGATGAAAAGACCGTTGTGCCTCCTCTGTTTTTTATCGCATCTTACAGCGTGAACTAGATTTTTCTCCTTCACCCTTCGCATGAGGCACAGCTATACAGGCGTATAGGTACGTGATAACATAAAAAGACGAAGCAGCATTGATTAGTTATCAATCTTAATTTTTAAAGCAATCCCGCTTCTGCTTGTTGTTTGAATGATGGAAAATCCCGTACAGGTTTGTCTTTCTCACCGTTTCTCTACCGCTTTAAGGGTCGATGCCGCTCGCAACAGTGTGATTACCGCTACAATTTGTAACAGAACCGTGAATGGTGAGATCATCAGCAATGGTACATTATAGTCAAGAAAGAAGCCGTAGATTCCGCCACTTATTAAAAAGGCAATGCCGAGGGCTGCATTGAAGATTCCGTAAGCCGTGCCTCGTGAAGAGGCTGATGTGAACTTTGAGACCGCCGCTCGGTAGATTGATTCTTGCATTCCCAACACAACACCGAAAGTTGCGGCGGCAACCGCTAGCACAGTTAATTCCGTAGCGGCTAAGGTTAACAGCGAAGGAAGCATCGCTAAAATGAATGGTATGGCTAAAACCTTAATTCCGTACTTGTCATACGCTAAACCTGAGATCATAGCGGTAGCCGCGTCTATACCTTGAATCAGTAAATAAATTAGAGGAACCATCCAGCTCATTCCCTGTGGCTGAAGGATAGCGGAGGATTTATACAGTATAAGTGATGCTGGAATCAACCCTACCGTGCTTAGTACGACGGCGGCCGTATACATGTAGAAACTCTTTCCAAGGACACAGCCTCTTCCATGCTTTGCTACGCTTTTTTCAATCGCAACGATGGTTCTCTCACCTACTTTTTTGTATGCATAGAGTAGGGACCCCAAAAGAACCAGAAAGGGTAAAAAGAGAAAACTGTATGTCTGGCTGTAATTGTTGCCGCTGAAGAGCATCATCGCTGCCACCGCAGTCGGCCCTACAGTTGCACCTATTTGGTCCATAAGTTCATGAAAACCGAAGGCTTTTCCCGTCCCCACCTCTTCGCTTACAACAGATAGGATTGTGTCTCTTGAAGGAGTCCTTAAAGCCTTTCCAAGCCTTTCAAGCAGATATAGAACGACAGCTATCTCCCACCTAGTTACAAATCCCAAAGCGGGAATTGAACCGATTAATCCGTAACCTAAGAAAATGAAGAGCCAATAGGCTTGGGTGCTATCGGCTAAGATTCCGCTTACTAATCTCAAGGCGTAACCTACGAATTCCCCTAACCCACTGGCAAATCCCACAGTGACGGCGGATGCGCCTAAAAACTTAAGGAAGTCCGGCGTTATGCCTTTAGATCCTTCGTATACAACATCCCCCATCAAACTGACAATTCCGAAAAGAACAATAACGAAATAAGCGCTCTTAGAACTCGTTTTCACATAGATGCCTCCAGCTTATACGTCCCCACATTGTTTGAAATTATAAACTTTTTCCCTAACTCGGCGGAGCCTTAACCCTCTTTAATTCTTTCTGGTATTCAAAATATGAATAGGTAAATGTATATGCTACGATAAGGACTACTGGAATTAGGATTAGAAGAAACGCGTAATCTTGGAAGAGTACTCCGAGGAGAGCAACTAACCCGGCGATTTTAAACATTTTTCCACCGTTCCTATGGGTTTTCTCCCATACTTTTTCATTACTTAAAGTCCAAGGTGTTCTTATCCCAATAAACCAGTTTCTCTTCACTTTTTCACAAAGAATGCCAATATAGAAAAAGAGAAAGCTGAATCCCACGGGGAAAACTATCGTCGGACTTATTTGAATCCCAATATTCCAGAGAATAGTTTGGATATATATGGAAAACCAGAAGATTGAGAACAGGATGATGAAACCGTCATAGTATTTCCTGAATTTTTCAATATTTGCCTTCAACGGATCGATTCTTGGAATGGCGACAAAAAGTAAAGCAAGCGCCGTAAAAATAAAAGGTAATAAGAACACACCCCAAAACTTAGAAATGTATCCATCAACTTCGCCATGAATGTTCCAATGAGAAGCCATTCGCTCCGGCATCCGCGGATACAAATAAATTCCAATAATAAAAAAGAGCAACGCCATCCCGAAAATGATTATCTCACTCCTCCTGAATCTCACAACTGCTCCCCCGCATTACATTAAAAATTTTAGCGCGGTATACCTCAGCATAAATTAAATGAATATAGGTATTTAAAGAGTATCGAGACGATCTCTTTATTGTTTTTAGTCTTCCGGGTTATGTTAAGTAACTATATTATGAAGTATGCAACATACACCCGACAATCGTAGAATTAAGATAATCTCATGCATTTTTGATGTAATCTGCTCTCGCAAGGAATCAGGAAACGATTAAAAAGTATCTATGTCGCTGAGTATAAATAGTTATGAACCAGCCTGAAGCTCTTCGATATATTTAGCGATAGAATTAGCGTGAAGATTATTCAAGTATTCATCCTGATCAATCCTACATCCAGAAACATGCTGGATATAAGCATATTTTCTTGGAGAGCAAAAAAGAGTGATTTAAGGTTATGCTTAGCGCTTCATCCTCTCCTATTCCATGAAGACTACGGGCTTTACTAGTTTTAATGGTTTCTCCCTCATCAGATAAAATGCATCCTCTACTCTTTCAAGTCCTCTGAATCTATGCGTTACAAGCTTCGATGGATCGACTCTTTTGTACCTTATTATGCTGAGCAACCGCTCCATTCTCACCCTGCCTCCGGGACATAAGCCTCCTACAATTCTGATGTGCGACATTCCGGCGCCCCATTCAACTCTGCCCAGATAAAGCACATCTCTGTGTTTCAGCTCGTTTTTAATGTATGCGTCAGCTCCAGAGCCGAAGTAATGCACATTTGCAACGATGCCTCCGGGTCTAACAATCTTTACGGCTTCGTAGATTATGTCGGGGCCTCCGCCAGCGATTATCACCTTATCTACCTTCTTCCCTCCAGTAAGCTCTAGCACTTGAGTTTCAATCGGACCTTTCGTATAGTCCACAATATCGCTGGCACCATATTCTCTTGCCAGGTCATAAGTGATCTTCCTTCTTCCTCCAACGGCGATTATCCTTCCAGCTCCCTGTAGCTTCGCGCCGGCAACCGACATTAGACCTACAGGTCCTATACCTATGACTACTACAGTCTCGCCGATCTGTATATCTGCGAGTTCAGCGCCGTGGAAGCCTGTTGTCATCATATCAGCCGCCATCACGGCTGACTCTAACTTGATATCATCAGGTAAATGTGCAAGGTTCATGTCTGCATCATTAACGTGGAAGTATTCTGCAAAGACTCCATCTTTACCTCCATCTCTTAAAGGATTGCTGAACTTCCATCCGGCTAGGAGACCTCCGGAATGTTGATGAATTCCCAGCTGAACCTCCCTAGTTCTCCACTCGGGAGTTATCGCTGGTACGACGACTTTATCGCCATATTTGAAGTCTTCTACCTTATCGCCAACCTCAACTACTTCACCAACGGCTTCATGACCAATGATCCGCGGAAACTCCACCATCTCCTTGGGAAATGCAGCTTCATAAACCGTGTGAACATCAGAAGTGCATGGTGCGACGGCGAGCGGCCTCACAATGGCATCGTAGGGACCGGGAACCGGCCTATCCTTTTCGATCCATCCTACCTTGCCGAAATCCAGCATGGCGAAGCCTTTCATCTAATCATCCCTCCTTTTGTGCTATAAAAAAGAGAAATGCCAGATTTATCACTAGTTAATGATGAAAAAGTATCATTTTTCCGCATCAAATGAGTAAATCATCACCAAAAGAGTAACAGATATATCTATCTCGTCTCCAGTAATCTCGTACACTGCTAGGTGAAGAAAGAATTGATTGACGATCTTGACTTGAGGATACTGCGATGCCTAGGTGAGGGCATATATTCCTATAATGAGATAGCAAAGGCATGCGGCGTAAGTCGAAACACGGTTTACCGGAGAATAAGCAGGCTTGAGGAGACTGGAGTAATCAGGAGGAAACTCGCCGCCGTTATTGATTACAAGAAACTCAATTACTCAGTCGTCATAATAGGAATTAAGCTGGCGAGCATAGATAGCCTAGACAAGGCGGTCTCATTTCTGAAAGTACAGCATAATGTAAAATTTATCTGGAAAACATATGGTGACCATGACCTTATAGCGGTCATCTTCTGCGACAAAGAAACAGTTGGAGA
>JAGGUU010000094.1 GCA_021158305.1 Candidatus Bathyarchaeota archaeon | reverse complement strand
TCTTTCTTGAAAGAATGTTTGGTCAACCTCTGGAACCTCATTTATGTAGAGTGGAACACATGAAGAGATTCCCTGGCCTTCCTCAACAACCTTTTCAGCATACTTAATTAGAGGCTTAGAATTTTCTAAGAATTTAACTTCTCCATCACAAGCATAGGCTCCCCCAAAGAAAATAACTAAATCAAAAATCTCCCTAGAATAAGCTGTTCCATCTATGGCTACAAATTTTATTTCATCCGAGCCAAAAAAACTTTTTTACAAATTCAAACGCTCTCTTAAAGTCAAAACCCTGAACAATCAGATCCTTAAGAAACTCATCATAAGTTTCCTTTACAACCTCAAACCTTTCCTTATAATCTGAAACTTGGGATTGAGTAGAATCTTTAAGATCCTCACCGAGTCTAGAAACTTGGGATGAAATATAAGAACTCATCAAATCCCCTTTGAAGATTTAAACATTATAATTTTCTATTTTTAATTTATAAAAACATCTACACAACATCCTAAATGTACATAAGGAAGACAGAAAACTTTCAATTCCCTTTATGGGATTTCTTCTTTTGAAACCTTTATCTGCCGAAGGAAGGAATCGACATCTATGTATTTATCTTTCAATTCCCTTTATGGGATTTCTTCTTTTGAAACCCGATATCGATTTTCTCTTATTTTCGTCTTTTCCGCTCGCTATCTTCCTCTCTCAGGAGGTCTCTTCGATTATCTCTCTATTGCAAAGGCATTTATAAATATAATCGAAAAGGAGGCCCTTATGGCGTCAAGTATAAAGAGGCAGAAATTCGCTTACGCCAATTTTTGTAAAGCGAAATTTCACATATCTCCAGAACACTATACCACTTCGATCGAGAGGATATATTTGAAGTAGGATGAGGACCTGATATTATTGTGGGGGTAGTGTGAAGATGGCTACAAAATGGGTAATTGCATTACTCTTTATTCTTCTAATAGCATATTCAGGCTTTGTTACCTACAATTGGTTGGAGGGAGAAAAGGAAAAGAAAGTCATGATGAGTTACGCTATTGCTATTTCTGATATCCCCTTACGGGAACTTAGCGAGATGGAATCTACGTTGGAATATTTGAGAGAGCATAATGCAGAGGATCTTCTTAAGGAAAGAATTTCCAAGTATCAATTCCATGCGAGAACTCTCTATTACTCATCGTCCATACTCTACACCTTAACTCAAGACGAAAAGTATCAGATTTTTAGAACGACAATGAGAAACTTAGAAAGCTTTCTTATAAGCGTAAATAATAAACCGAACACTAAGGAGATCATCGAGAACAACATTAATGTCCTGAAACAAATGGGACGTATATTGAACACCATAAACAGAATAGATAATTTAACACTTATGGACGCTGAGAATCTTCTTAAACTCTCTGAGGAATTGAAATATTAAAAGTGAATGGCTTTAGGACAGGCCACTCCACTACTTCGCTCCTTGCCCTTACTTTGCTTGGTTCATATAACAACATGTAAGTCGCTTTCCACGAAGAAATAAAAACAATATAAGCGTGATGGTTTGCCTCCTGGCTCTCTCACTTAAATGGAGAGATTCTTGCTTCTAAGCCATTCATCTCCCGCTAAAAACCAGGTTTTTGGCCTCAACTAGTTTTTAGGTTACTGCCTCGGTTAAGATTGTGGTATAAGTTCGATCGCGTAGGATAGTATCTCTTTCAGCATCAGTCTCTGTGAAGCTTCTTTATATTCTTCAGGCGTATATGCAAGGACTTGCAGATCTATCGGATGGTTCCATAGCTTATATAGTGAGTAAAGCCTCTCTGGCAGCGGCATCCCTCTAAAGGCCTTTGAAACTATTATGAGGTCTACGTCGCTTTCTTCCAGTCGGTTTCCCTTAGCCGTAGATCCGAAGATGTAGGCTTTCTCCACTCTATATTCAGCATCAACTCTGCTGATGTAATCGCATATTAGATCGATGAGGGGTTTAGGCATCACTCACCTTCCTCCAGACGCTTTTTAATGGCATTTATTATTGGGATTGCATTCTCTAAGTATCTTTCGGCAAGCCTCTTCGTATATGCGTCTCTGGGTAGTCTGCCAGCTGCATTCACGTATCTAGCAATCTGATATGTTGGAGTAAGCTCAACTAAGAAGTCCCTTTGCTCCTCAGTTAGGGGAATCTCATCGGATATTTCATCGTATAGCTCGTCCAACACATGGATTTTTGGAGGCATCCTGCGCTTCAGAGCTATTATCGCAGCCTTCAAGGCTTTCTCTACCGCTTGATGAGTGTAAAGCGCCGCTACATGATAGTTCCCTAACGCCATATTGTCCCTAGCAACCTTTAATGAGTCATCTGAGTCTCTAAGCCAGAGATCCACCTCATCCCTAAGAACGACAGGAACTTCAGGCACGGGAACCTTAGGAGTAAACTTTCTCCCCGAGCCCGATGACTTTTTAATCCTAACCCTGCGAGACATATCATCGTCTTCCCAAAAGATCCCCTTTAACCCGCCGCTTCACCCATGGAAAGTAGAAAAGGAAACAATATAAATACCTTGCCGCTCTCCGCCCCAATTAGTCTCAAATCCCATCCTATAGATCTTCAGTTTAAAACCGATCATCACAGATTGCACATTATCATCACAGCATACTTTTCTCCTCTCAGGAATTTTAAAAACCAAGATCGAGAAGGAAAATGAACGACATGGAGCGTAAGACTTTCAATTCCCTTTTTGGGATTTTCTCTGTTGAATCCCGATATCGATCTTCTTTTGTTTTCGGCTTTTCGGCTTTCTGCTCTTTCCTCTCGGGATGTCTCTTCGATTATCTCTCTATTGTAAAGGCATTTATAAATATA
>JAGGUU010000144.1 GCA_021158305.1 Candidatus Bathyarchaeota archaeon | reverse complement strand
TTAATAAGCTCGCTGATAAGGGAATTGAGAAGCTTAAGAGAATAGTGGACGCTATGGAACCTGAAAAACTGATGGATGATCTGAAGGGTTATATGGAGATCATTAAAAGAGGCGAGCTGACTGAGAGAGGAAAGCGCATCAAGCGCATCTGGCAACAGAAGGGATATTATTAAAAGATAACCCTACAATGGTGAATTTCTAAGAATAGATGTGAAGGCAAAATAATTTAAGGATATTCTGTCATTCTTTCTTTTTGAAAGGTGAAGATTGGATGTCTGAGAGAGAATTGAAGGAAGTAGGTAGAGTTACGCATTACTTCACGAAAATAAGTGTTGCCGTCGTAGAGCTTAAGGATCGACTGTCCATTGGAGATAGGATTCTCATTCAAGGTTCAACTACAAACTTTGAACAAGTAGTTGAGTCGATGCAGATAGAGCATAAAAATATAACGGTTGCCGAAGCTGGACAGAAGATAGGGCTTAAGGTGGAGCAGAGAGTAAGAGAGGGAGACAAAGTCTACAAGATAATAGAGTAATACGAGATAACTTCTCCTCATATTTTTCCCTTTTCGTTCTTCACTGAAAGCAGCATTAAAGGTTCATCGAAAGTAAATCATATTATAAGAATTTATTAGTGTGATTTAGCGAATACATCACCATTCAAGATTCATAGACATAAAATCCTATCCTGTATCTGACTAATGAGGAATGTAAGATGGCCGTAGCTATGACGCTTAAGGAGTCTGATCTGAACAGCCCTGAGAAACGTGAAAAGCATAAGATAGCGGTGATGGGCTGTGAAAGAATGGGATTAGCTACGGCTTGTCTATTTTCAGACATGAACTTTAAGGTCGCTTGTTTCAGTCCAGATCCATATATAACTCAGCAGATAAATAGCGGCGAAAACTTCTTTAACAGATATGAACTAGATGACATGCTTAAGAGAAATCTCAATAGCGACCGATTAAAGGCTACGACAAATTCTAAAGAAGTTCTTCATGAAAGTGACATTATAATCCTTGCGGCTGAGATACCTATTGACGGAAGGAAACGTCCAGTTTACTCCAATCTCGAAGAGATGTGTAGAGATGTAGGCTTAAACCTTCAACCCGGATCTTTAATAATAGTTCAGAGTATAGTAGCCCCCTCTGTAACCGAAAACCTAATAATTAGAACTTTAGAGAAATCCTCGGGTTTAGAGGCTGGTGTAGATTTCGGATTAGCCTATAGCCCAATCGACGCGCCTATAGGTGCGGAAATAGAGTATTTAAGGGAACGTTCCAGGATAATCTCGGCTATAAATAAGCAAAGTTTAAAGGCTGCCGAGGCTCTTCTTCGGGTGATAACGCGCGGAGAATTCGTTGAGGTTAGAGATATAAAAACTGCAGAGGCCGCCGTTCTCTTCGGAGAAACATGCCGAGATGTGATAATGGCATTATCCAACGAGCTTGCCTTATTCTGCGAGAAGATGAGAATCGATTACCTTGAGGTTCAGAAAGCCGCAAATAAGCAGTTTAGTCATCACCTCTTCAGCCCTAGCTTAGAGGGAGAAAAGATATCTGAGACTCCTTTCCTCTTAATATCCGAAGCGGCGGATTTAGGAGTTAAGCTTCGAATAGCAACCACCGCTAGAAAAGTAAATAACGAAGTGTTGAAGCAAGCATATAATCTCATAAAAGATGCGATGCATTCATGCGAAAAGACAGTGAAGAGATCTAAGATCGCAGTTTTAGGCGTGCCATCATACTGCGGAATAAAGGAGGCGAGGGGATCTCGGATCTTAGAGTTAGTGAGGCTGCTCAGAAGAAGAGGTGGAAGAATAAGCGTGTTTGATCCGTACTTTTCAGCTCGAGACCTTTCCCAGATGGGTTTTCCGTCAGAGAAGAGCTTGGAAAAAGCCATAGAGCGTGCAGACTGCCTCGTCTTCGCCGTAGCACGTGAAGAATTTAAGCATTTAAGCCTAAGTAGGATTAGAATGCTCATGAGGAAGCCTCCAGCCATAGTCGACTTAATTCATATAATCGATCCGGAAAAAGCTGAAAAGGAGGGTTTCATATATCGAGGATTGGGTAGAGGTGTCTGGAAGAGATGAAGAAGCTTAGAATAGCCGTTATCGGAGCTGGATTCTGGGGAAGGAATCACCTCCGAGTTTTAAACGATCTGCCAAGAGCCGATTTAGTGGCTGTTTGCGATGTAGATAAGGAAAGAGCGGATTTGGCATCAAGGAGATACGGTATAAAGTCTTATACAAATAGCGAAGATCTCTACAAGAGGGAAGATATTGACGCCGTGACTATATGCGTGTGGTCCACGGAGCTTTATTCAGAAGCTATGAAGGCACTGAATGCAGGAAAGCACGTCTTTGTTGAGAAGCCAATGGCGAGTCGGTCTGAGGAAGCCGAGAAAATGCTCGAAACTGCAAAGTCTCAGAATCTATACTTAACGGTTGGATTCATAGAAAGATTTAATCCCGCCGTTAGACGGCTAAAGGAAGCAATCGAGGATGGCAAGATTGGCGAGCCGGTATCAGCTACAGGCAAACGTGTTTCAAAATGGCCTGAAAGATTGGGCGATATAGGAGTAGTGAAGGACACGGCAATACACGACATAGACCTCATGAGATTCATATTTAACGAGGATCCGATCACGGTCTATGCGAGGGCTGGGCGACTGAAGCATAGAAGATTTGAAGACTATGTTCAAGTGATGCTTACATTTCCGGATGGAAAATCGGCGTTTTTAGAGGCAAACTGGCTTACGCCGTACAAGGTTAGGCGGCTCACAGTCACTGGAAGCAAAGCGATAATTACAATAGATTATATTACACAAGAAATTACAATTGATACTTCTAACCAGACGTTAATACCGCGTTATAGATGGGAGGAGCCACTAAAGATAGAGCTAGGACACTTCGTTGACTCCGTTCTGAACAACGGTAGATTTCTAGTTACAGGAATAGACGGTGTTAAAGCTCTAAAAATAGCTGAAGCGATACTGAAATCCGCTGAGAAAAATAAGATTCTAGAATTAGATTTGTAGAAGTCTCAGGTATTCTTTATTTTCAGCTCACCGCTAAGATTGAAAGGTTTTCCCTCATGAAGTATCTTTTCCGGAATTTTATCTCTCCATTTTCTTAGAAATTCGATCTCTTCCTTCTCTTCTCTTAATTCGTCGGGTAGCATCTCTGGAATCTCATCTCGTATGGGATACCACCTGAGACATTTAGGACATACTATTATTCCCTCGGATATCTCATCGTTCTCTTTGAAGATATAGAGTTCTAAGGGATGATGCTTATCTATTGGGCATGCGAGAATATCCATTAGTTTTCTTTTCATTCAGAATACCCGCCAAATAATCTTATCGTATCGTATTTTTGCTTAATTTTCCTTATAATCGTTTTTGGTTTATTTTAATATCAAGTGAGATCTGAAACCATCTAGGACCGGTTGTTCTAACTATTCTACCAAATGATACTTCGAAATCTGTTCTCAGGAGAGCAAGCTTATAACTGATCTTCTTCTCAATTTTGTGGACTGGATTCTCCCCTTTACTTGCATGGACAAAATCATAATAATGGATCATGCCTCCACATGGTTTCAGAGCCTTTAAAGCGTAAATAATATATTCATAGGCTTTCTCTGGTAAAGGCATCAAGATGCGGTCAGCTACGCCTTGAAGTCTCTTAGCGATGATGTCCTTCGAGTCTCCCAGAACAGCGGTGACAATATGGC
Source organism: Candidatus Bathyarchaeota archaeon (assembly GCA_021158305.1). Taxonomy (GTDB): domain Archaea; phylum Thermoproteota; class Bathyarchaeia; order Bathyarchaeales; family DTEX01; genus B63. Next base: position 659 of record JAGGUU010000144.1, on the reverse strand, counting down.
ATACACGGTTCAGCCTGATATTTTCCTTCATGTACTTAATCGCCCACGGATTGACGTCAATAGAGTAAACCTTTTTGGCTTCGGATTTCTTCGCGATCACTATCGAGAAGCACCCGACTCCTGCGAACATGTTGATAATGACTTCTGAAGGCTTGACAAGCTCAGCGATTCGCTTTCTTTCATATGAGAGTCGAGGGGAGAAGTAGCATTTCTCTAAGTCAACCTTGAAGAGACAGCCGTGTTCCTTATGAATGGTCTCTGTCTTCTTTTCTCCAGCTATCCATTCGAGCCGGCGGAGACGGAAATCGCCTGAAACTGAAGAAACCTGATTCAACACTGTTTTAACGTGGTTATTGATCTGCATGATAGCCTCAGCTATCTCTTCTGCTCTGTGCCTAAGAGCTTCTGGAAGTCTGACGATGGCTATGTCGCCTACTACATCGTATGATCTAGGTAGAATCTCCAGTTCATGCGCGTCAAGCTTTCCAGTAAGATACTCCTTTAAGTTTGTCATATAATTATCCTTAATAACATTGGCATTATATTTATCCACGCCTTCTAGAATAAAAAATAAAATAAACTCTGGTATCCTCTTATTCTTGCTGGTTTGGAGCGGATTATATGCGGAAGGAAAAGGTTCTTGTCATTGGACTGGGCGA
>JAGGUU010000146.1 GCA_021158305.1 Candidatus Bathyarchaeota archaeon | reverse complement strand
CCTTGTAGCAAACCCGATTATTCCGTAGACTCTCCTTAGTCCACTGACAGATCTTAACAGCGCTGTGACGATGATTTCCCACTATCCGGTAGCCTTGACGATAAAGGATCTCCTGAAACTCTAATGACGAGCCAGCGTTTCTCTTCTCATTCACGGTTAATTAGCCTCTGAGACTCTAGCCAAAAGAAAAAGCTAAAATTTTTTATATAAAGAGTATGTTTTCAGTCTTTGGCTTAACTTATCGTAGGGCAAGGAAGAGATAAAGATTTTAATGGATTAAAGTATAAATAATGTGCGTGAATTCTAATCCTTTCTAGGAGATGGTTTATTGTCAACTCTTGAGGAACGACGTATACGGTGTCCGAACTGTGGAAAAATGGTTCCAGCAATGAGGTATTGCATATACTGCGGAACCAAGCTTCCTCAAGCTCCTCCAACGGGTGCACGTGAAGTCTCATTTCCCTCATCTAAGCCTGCTCCTCCTTCAACTATAAGGGTTAGGCGACCCTTCTTTCCAGGTGCAAAAAGTGAGATTGAACAGTTGATGTCTGGAATCACGGTTCTCTATGAAAGAAAAAGTTCTTTATTGGATTTCTTTCAGTCTGGCGAGGTCTCTGAAAAGGTTTTTCTGAAACTTTACAAAGAGTATAGCGAGAAGCTTAATGAATACTTGAAAGCCCGTGCTGCCAAGATTGATGAGCTGAAAAGTTCTCTTGAAGAGAAGCGGAATGCTCTAAGTAATATTAAGATGCAGCTTGAAGAGCTTGAGGTTAGAACTAAGATTGGAGAGATAGACCCGGCTACCTATAGTAGACAAGCTGAGAAGCTCAGGATAGAGGAACGCGGCTTAAATGAGACTTTGAATTCACTTAATGCTGATATAAAAGCTCTGGAAAACATTCTGGGAGATAAGAAGCCCGGAGAAATATACGAGTTAGAAAGAAAGCTTAGGAAGGCCAAATCAGCGCTGGAAAAGATGGGTGAGGAAGGTAAAGTAGCACAGGAAACACTTAAATTTGTAATTTCCGACGTTGAAAAAATGATTGGGCTTTTAGACTCTCTAATAAGAGATCGAAAGGAGAAAGAGAAGAAGCTGCGAGAGGAACTTGAGACCCTCCAAACAAGATATAAGTTAAGTGAACTCTCGATAGAGGAATATGAGAGAAGAAAACGTGAAATACAATCCGAAATCGCTAAGATATGGGAGTAGCCTCTACAAGGCATGAATGTTTTAGCTTCATCGAGTCTCCTGAATATCTTTCTATAACATAACGGAGAAGAGCAAACTAATGCGATTCAGGGATTTAGCGTATCTCTGCGAGCGTCTTGAAGCCACTACGAAACGTAATCTTATGATCAGCATGGTTGCTGATTTCCTCAGAAGACTTGATAAAGAAGAGATTGAACCAGCGATTTCAATGATGCTTGGTCGTCCCTTTCCTAAATGGGACCCAAGAAAATTGGATGTTAGCTGGGCGACGCTTAGCAGAGTGATCCAGCGTTTAACCGGCACAAACTGGAGTGATCTTTCAGCGGCCTTCAGAAATACTGGAGATTTAGGAGCAGCGGCAAAGATAATATTTGAGAATCGCAAGATGCAACGGCAGACGACGCTATTTGAGAAACCTTTGTCGATTCTTGAGGTTAGAAATGTTCTAGAGGCTGTAGCCGAAGCCTCTGGACATGGATCAAGGGAGCGAAAAGAGAGGCTAATCGAATCTCTTCTGGGAAGAGCTCTTCCTATAGAAGTTAAGTATCTCATAAAGATAATGGTAGGTGAGATGAGAACAGGACTACAAGAGGGATTAATGGAGGCAGCAGTCTCAAAAGCATTCTCTATTCCTCTCAAAAAAATTCAAGTGGCTTCAATGCTTACTGGAGATGTCGCGGAGACGGCGGCTTTATGTGCAAAGGAGGGGCCGGATGGTTTGCTGAAATTAAAATTCAAAATTTTCAGACCAGTTAAGCCTATGCTTGCTCAAATGGCTGAGGATCCTGAGGAAGCATTAAAGGAACATGGGGGAAAGACGGCGTTCGAATATAAGCTTGATGGAGCGCGAATACAGATTCATAAATCTGGAGGAAAAGTGAGGATCTTCAGTCGTAGACTTACTGACGTCACCAAGAGCCTGCCGGATATCGTAGAGATCATTAGGCAAAGAGTCAAACTTGACGAAGCCATACTTGAGGGAGAAGTCATAGCCATTGGGAAGAATGGAAATCCTCTTCCGTTTCAGCATTTGATGCGCCGTTTCCGCAGAGTATACAGTATAGAAAGGATGATTGAGGAGATACCTGTTGAGCTTTATCTATTCGACATAATCTATATGAATGGAAAAAGCCTAATAAGCCTCCCTTATGTCGAGAGGAGAAGAAGACTAGAGGAAGCAGTAAGCGGTGTATTCCTAACGAAACAGCTGATCACCAGCAACTCGAAGGAAGCTGAACATTTTCTTGAAGAGGCGATAAATGAGGGACATGAGGGATTAATGGCCAAGAGACTGAATAGTCCATACATTCCCGGCATACGTGGAAAACATTGGCTAAAAGTTAAGAAGACCTTGGAGCCCCTCGACTTAGTGATCGTCGCAGCTGAGTATGGAACTGGAAGGAGGCATGAATGGCTTTCAGATTATTATCTGGCGGCTAGGGATGAAGAGACAGGTGAGTTCTTAACAATTGGGAAGACGTTTAAGGGCCTGACTGACCGTGAAATAGAGGAGATGACTGAAAGGCTTAAGCAGATCGCTGTAGAGGAGAGGGGACACATTGTAATAGTTAAACCGCAAATAGTCGTTGAAGTAGCGTACAATGAGATACAGAAGAGTCCCAAATATAAGAGTGGAATGGCTCTTCGTTTCGCTCGTATCACTAGGATCAGGGATGATAAGGGCCCTGAAGAGGCGGACACGATTCAAAGAGTGAGGCAGATATATGAACAACAATTTCTGAGAAAATCTAAACTTTCATAAATCGATAATTTTATGTGCTAAGGTAAAAACTCTTTAGGCATCTTAAAAGCATTTTTATAGTTGTGAGCTAACATGTCGGATAAGGCTTCTATAATTGCGGAGGCTCTGATTCGTTCTGAGGCTTTGAAATTTGGAAAGTTTAAGCTGAAGTCGGGGATTGTAAGCCCATACTATATTGATCTTTCATGGCTTCTTTCGTCACCTGAGAGCTTCGCCGCCGTTGTGAATCTAGCAGCTCGGGAGATCGAAAAGATATCATCGGAAAGAAAAGTTAATAAGCTGGCTTCAATAGAGCTGAAAGGTGCATTGCTACTGCCCACAATCGCCCATATGCTGAGAATGCCATGCATAATAGTAAGGAAAGAATCAAAATCATACGGAATTACTGGGCGAATAGCCGGAGGCGTGATTAAGCCTGGAGACCGTTTCATCTTCTTCGATGATGTAATTACGAAGGGAGAGTCAAAGATCGAAGGAATAAAGCCTATAGAGGAAGCCGGAGGAAAAATCGAAAGTATTTTTGTAGTGGTTGATAGAGAGCAGGGAGGAAAAGAAGAGCTTGAGAGGCGCGGGTACAACCTTATATCTCTAACTACGATCTCCGAAATAATCAGTAGCCTCCTGAAGACAGGAAAGATAAAATCCAACAAAGCTAAGCAGATCCTTGAATACGTAAAGAAGCAATGATGCCATTTTAGTGCTATCCTAATAGCTTCTTCTACATTATTAATCTTCCACTATTGCGAGGAGATTCTTTTTCCATAGGGTCATGGCAAAGTAAATCCTAAATAGGTGATTCGCGAATAGGTTGCCAACAAAGATTTTCGAATGAGGGACGGTGCGGATGAAAGGAAGTGACGATGATGACCAACGGCTTCAACGAAGCGTATTCACAAACTTTCAAGCGCGAACTTTCGATGCCGACCAATACAATGAACCGATTCATTGAGACTCTTAAACAATCATTTCTCGCTTTCTCATTTGATCTGGGTGGGCTTTTAGCTGGTTCGATTCTGTTTTTCTTCATAAATGCTTCCTCATTTGCTCCTTGGGTTATCATAATTTATCCCAGCATCATTAGCATGCGCGGTGTAATAGGTGGATTCTTTAGCGGTAGGTTGTCGACTTCTCTTCACTTAGGAACAGTCAAGCCATCATTTCTGAATAATACAAGGACATTCCTACTTTTGGTATGCTCAACTATCATACTGACTATTGAGAGCAGCTTAATGATGGGAGCTCTAGCCTGCTTTGTGAATATCTCCTTATGGGGGACACATCTGACAGAGTCCTTAAACATCTTCTCGGCAATATTGACTACTATGGGTCTTTCCCTACTTTTCGTCTCGCCCGTAACTGTCGGAATCTCAATCTTATCATTCAAGCGTGGATTGGATCCTGATATAATCGTTTATCCAGTCATGTCCACGCTCGGAGATATTCTCGTCACCTTATGTTTCGTTCTCTCCCTTAGGCTTCTATTTTCAGGCTTTTTAGGCTCATTATCGGCATGGCTTTTCGACATTGTTTTAATACTCATCGCTATGCTTCTTCTAGCAAAGTATGGAAGAACTGAGCATCTCTCTCGAACATTGAAAGAGTTCTCATTGACGTTATTGATCGTAACATTAATCGTGAACCTAACGGGAAATCTTCTCGGAAAGATTAGTCAAATAATAGGGAAGAAGCCTGAAATCTACATACTTTATCCCGCATTAATAGATACTATAGGAGATGTAGGCTCGGTTGTTGGATCGACAACGACGACCAAGCTCGCTTTGGGCACGGTAGGCTCATCCTTTAAGGATATCAGAAAAAGCCTTCCCGAGATAGGTGGGGCTTGCCTATCCTCTGCGGCTTGGTTCCTATTGTTCTCTATAATCTCGCTTTACCTGACCCATAAACCAGTTGTGTTAAACAATCTTATCACGTTATCTCTTCTCCTTCTTACTCTAAGCGTTTTAGCGGCTCCCGTAATTTCGGTGATTTCGTATATCTTAGCCATCATCACGTTCAAGAACGGGCTTGACCCGGATAACTTTGTGATTCCATGCGAAAGCTCACTTTCAGACAGCATAACAACTGCATTTCTACTGCTGATTATCTATCTATTCAGATATTAATCTCTCCGCAGATGCAAAGATATTTTAAAGGGCGCGGCGAAATCTCTAGAAGGTTCAATGCTTAGGAGAGGCCTTAAAGCGACCGAATATCTCTATGTTGTCGATGAAGATGATAACGTGATCGGAAAGGCTAGTAGGGAGGAATGTCACTCTGAATCTAAACCGATACACCGTTCAGTCTACATATTCCTAGTAAATAGTAAGGGCGAGATATTCATTCAGAAACGTTCTTTAAAAAAGGATCTCTATCCGGGTTTTTATACAGCCTCAGCAACTGGTCACGTCGATTACGGAGAAGAATATGATGAGGCTGCCCGCAGAGAGTTGGAGGAGGAACTAGGCGTCACCGCATCATTGCACAGACTCGGGAAAGTTAAAAGTTTCTCAAGGGAGGAACGTGAAATCTCGATGATTTACTACTGTAGATATGATGGTAAGATGAATCTTAACAGGGAAGAGGTGTCTGATGGATTATTCATGACTTTAAATGATATTAGGAAAAGTCTTAAGATAGGCGACAAAAAGTTCTCGCATGGTTTCAAGGTCGCTTTTGAAGAATTTTCGAAACGCTTTGAAGAGATTTTCAAAGGGAGATAATATAGGTCAGTTGTATCCGATTTTTCACCGAAGCTACTTAATAGCGCCTAGAACTAAGGCTAATAGAGCCATTCGAACAACAACTCCATTTTTGGTTTGTTCAAAGTATTTTGCAAATGAGGTTGAATCCACTTCCACCGCTATCTCATCAACTCTCGGAAGCGGATGTAAAACTATGAGGTCATCCTTTGCTTTTTTCAGCACGTTCAAGTCGATTACGTAGCTTCCTCTTACTTTCTCATACTCTCCAAGATCGGGGAATCTCTCCTTCTGTATGCGGGTTACATAAAGTACGTCTGCGTCTGGAAGAATCTCCATCAAGTCTGTATGCTCCGTAACCTTGATGCGATCCTTAATATCCTCTATAACTTCTCTTCTCATCTTTAGGAGATCCGGCGAGACTAAGTGGAGATCTACATCGTAAAGCGAGAGAGCATACGCGAGAGAGTGAACCGTTCTTCCATATCTAAGGTCACCCATCAAAATTATGCTTAAACCATCTATCCTGCCTTTATGCTTGAGAATTGTGTAAAGATCTAGAAGCGCCTGCGTAGGATGCTCCTCGGCTCCTGAACCCGCATTTATAACTGGAACCTTAGCGTACTCGGCTGCAAGTCTAGCTGCCCCTTCAAGTGGATGTCTCAGAACTATTACATCAGAGTAATTCTCAACAACTCTGACGGTGTCGGCTAGAGATTCTCCTTTCCAAACCGATGATACCCCTGGTTCAGCGAATCCTATTACATTACCACCAAGCTTATACATGGCGGTTTGGAAACTAAGCATAGTCCTCGTGCTTGGCTCAAAGAAGAGTTCTGCTAGAACTTTACCGCGGAGCATATCTGAGCCTCTCTCAGCAAGAGGTTCCATCGAATGAGAAACTTCAAGTATGTAATCAATTTCTTCGCGGGTGAAACCCCTTATTGAGACTATATCTCTATTAGTAAAATCGTACCTTCTCTTCATTGAGGTGCTTCACCCTTGAAGCAATACGTGAAATAAGATTTAAGCCTTAACCTCTCTTCTTAGAAAAAGTGTTTCGAAGAGAATAATCTTTTATTTGTTTCTCATAGATACGTATAGAATGGTTGATGTGTATGTCCAAGAAGACGCTTAGAGTTTCTAAGATTAAAGATGGAACTGTTATAGATCATATCGCTAGAGGACGCGCATTAGATGTGATCAAAATTCTTGGGATAGATGGCCGCTCGGGAGGCATTGTAACTATAGCCATGAACGTGCCGAGCAAGAAGCTCGGAGTTAAAGATATGGTGAAGATTGAAGGGCGTGAATTGAATCCTGAAGAAGTCGATAAGATAGCCCTGATATCTCCTAGGGCTACGATAAACATAATCAGAAATTATAGAGTTGTAGAGAAACAGAAAGTTAAACTTCCGTCGATAGTTCAGGGAATCATTAAATGCATAAAGCCTTCATGCATCTCAAATAGTAAAAAAGAGCCTGTTAAGCCAAAATTTTACGTTGTGAGTGAAAATCCATTGAGGCTTAGATGTCACTACTGCAACAGCATACTTGAGGAAGAAGATATACTGAAGCAGTTTTAATGGTGTTTGTCCAATCGATAGTGATTAGGGTTGGGAAGAGTTTTCTTTTTAACCGGGAGACCGGGAATCGGTAAGACGACTGTTCTGCTAAGAATTGTTAAGATCCTAAAGGAAAAAGGGCTTAAGGTTGGAGG
>JAGGUU010000145.1 GCA_021158305.1 Candidatus Bathyarchaeota archaeon | reverse complement strand
ATCGGCGAAGCCTTAACCTCGCCTATGAGGTTCTTTGCTCCCGTCGTAAAGAAGATCCTTGAGGAATGCTCTGAGGCGATTTCGGGGATGGTTCATAATATGGGCGGCGGGTTAACTAAGGGTCTCAGAATAGGACATAACATAAAATTTGTGAAGGATGAACTTATCGAGCCGGATCCGATCTTCCACTTGATCCAAAGGGAGTCAGGCGAGTCTTGGAGGGACATGTTCGTGAATTATAATATGGGAGTTGGATTCGAAGTGATAGCTAGACCGGAAGCCGAAGATGAGATAATCAGCGTGTGTGAGAGCTTCGGACTTGAGGCTAAGAGAATTGGAAGATGCGAGAAAAGCAGCGGAAAGAATGTGGTGGTCATAAAGAGCCGCTGGGGAACCTTCCTTTACGAATAACTGTTTGACTCTACGTCACTATTCTCTCAAGCATCCTATTCTCTGCCGCGTACTTTATTTCGAGCATCGGCAGATCCATTGGAGCATAGATTTCATTCAGCCCATACTTGTTTAAGAGATGCTTGTACTTTATGGTTAGTCTACGCATCTCGGGAGATGTAGGTCCGACGCATGGGCATCCTGGAATTCTTGGGCTGACATCAAATACGTAGAAGGCCAGTTTCTTCTGAGCTGGATCCTCTGGGTCGTATGCTACTGCTCCCTGCAATGCGAAAAGCCCGATCATTCCAGGCGGATACTCCTTCTCGCAGATCCTTCTGAACTTTTCAGCCGCGTCATAAACCATTGGCTTCTGAGATTCTCTCATCGTCAATCCGTAGTGTCCTATTTCTTCATTCTTTATTGGAATATTGAGTGATAGCTGATCTCTGGCTGGCAGACTTAATACTCCGTGGAGATTCGTCTGTTTTCTATCGTCGAATCCTACGAAGTCGAAGTCTCCAAAAACATCCGTTAGTGCCCATCCTTGAAAATTCGCGTTGAATTTCTGTCCTAAGACGTACTCTTCTATTCTAGCCTTCTCCAGCCCTTTCTCATCTATCACTTCCTTCTCGATTAGCTCCTTAGCTTTTTTGTAATATTCCTCTGGAGAAGACGCATAGAAGAATGCTCTCTCAAGCGGTTTATGCTTCTGCTGAACCTTGACGATTACAAGGCGATCGATCTCTTCAGGGCTATTAAATTTTTTAGGAATCTTTATGCCGGCCTTCTCCAAAAGCCAGTACTGATTTCTAGGCGCATTTCTTTCCTCTGTTCTGAGCATCATCCTGTTCCCGTAGAGGGGAATTCTGAGATTATTTTCAATGTTGTCGTATCCTACATATACGGAAAAGGACCGATTTGGAATAAATATCGTATTCAGCTCCCTCAGCTTCTCTTGAATCTCAGGATTCACCATATCCGAGAATCTATCAAGCACAAATACATGATCGAAAAGATGCTTGTTATGCTTTGCATAAAGTATCTCTCTGCCCCTTTGGCATATAACGGCCGTGGAGAATCCCATAGCCTTAGCTGAGACTCCCACTTCCTCAGCTGAATGAGATCCTAAAACGCCTATAGTTATGGAGTCTGCATCATATGTAGAGACGATCTTCTGCATTTCTTCTCTCTTAATAACCATAACTCAGCCTCCAAACCTTTCACATATTAGAGGGTTAGAATTCCTTAATAAGCTTAATAAAGAATCTTTTTCAGTACGCCGCGGCGGATTCCCTCTTTTATTTCCCGTGCTATTCTCCTACCCATGTACATTCCAGCTCCGTATTTTAGGTAGGCGTAAGGAGAAGTTCCTATGCCGACGTTGCTTCCGGCGACGATCCGGGCGGAGATCTCGAAAGCATATATCTCTCCAGTATCCGTTATTATTGTCTCTAAGCAGAAGGGCCCTATGATTCCAGGTGGAGCGATCTCTTCGGAGACTTCGGCCACTCGGTCGCCCATACTTAAGACTTCTGGAAGAAGAGATTCTCTAAGCGTTAATGGAATATTGCCGACAACTGTATATGTCGGGTTTAAGTCGACTTGAAGCTGATCTTTAGCTGGTATTCGTCCAAGACCATCCACTGTTGACTCGTATCGTCTATCCATACCCAAGAGTTCAACATCCTCCTTGATTATTGAGCGGAAATACTGGAAGTAGGCGGTTACGCCGAGAATATACTCTTGAAGCTGAACGTTGCTTAATTCTTCCCTTTTCAAGTGCCCCCTCTTAATCATATCTTCGGCCTTTCTTCTGAAGGTCTCCGGGGAATCAGCTAGAAAGTAGCCTTTTCCTCCCCTAGCTCCAGGAAACTTAACTATTACAAGCTTATCTATATCATTCGGGCTTTCATAGGTCTTTGGGAGGCGAAGCCCAGCTTTTCTAAGCCATTCCCGCTGCTTATCACGGTTTATCTCCCACTTTAAGAGTCTCCGATTACCGAACATTGGAACGTAGAGGTCATTGAGCATGCCTTCCATCCCTATGTATGCATTGAATGAGCCGTGGGGAACAAGTATCGTATTTAGCTCTCTAAGTCTTTCTTGGATCTCCCCGTTTAGCAAGTCGCTAAATCTTTCAACGAAGATGAATTCGTCTACCAGCTGAAATTTTCTGTAGACTATTTCACGGTTTTGAGTGCACACGCAGACTGTCCTGAAACCTTCCTCCTTGGCTCCCTTGAAGATGTTCAGAGCTGAATGGGAGCCCAAGGTTCCTATGGATACTTTTTCGAGGTCATACTCCTCTACAAGCGACTCTATCTCTTCCTTCTCTATCAAGGGATAAACAGCCGCCTAAACGGTCATCATTAATTCGTAAGTCATCCTACTTTATCTTTATAAAATAAAGAGGCAGATATGTAACGCTTACTTCTTCGTTACAATAGCCGTCTTTATGTCTCGGGTACATGGGCAATCATCATACTCCCTTATCTCCGGAATAGCCGCTAGTAGAAGTTTCTGAACCTTCTCAATGTTCTGCTTGAAGGTTTTCAGAACCATCGATATGTCAACTGCCTTCTCCGTAATCTTCCAGCAGTCGTAATCCGTTGGCATGGCGATAGCTGCATAGTGTAGCCCTGCCTCTCTTGCAAGAACAACTTCGGGGACTGTCGTCATGTTGATTACGTCTCCGCCCCACTGCCTGAACATTAAGCTTTCAGCTCTGCTTGAGAATCTAGGGCCTTCAATTGTAACGACTGTTCCGCGTTCATGACATCTGAAACCAAGCTCTTTAGCTTTTTCATAGAGGAGCCTTCTCAGGTTTGGACAGAATGGCTCAGCCATTGGAATGTGGCATACAACATCCTTCTCGTAAAATGTGCATTTCCTCTTTGTAGTTCTATCTATGAACTGATCTGGGAATACGAGATCTCCGGGTCTTATCTCCTCCCTTAAGGAGCCACAGGCAGTTGTGGCGAGCACATGTGTACATCCGGCTTCTTTCAGCGCGTAAATATTCGCTTGATAAGGGACGTTTGTAGGCATTATTGAGTGTTTCTTTCCATGCCTTGAGATTATGACGACGTCGACTCCGCTTATCTTCCCAATCATCAGCGGCGAGGAAGGTTTCCCATAAGGGGTGTCGCACTCGATTTCACGTTGATTCTTAAGGATCCGGGGATCCTCGAGACCTGAACCGCCTATAATTCCAACTTTAACCATAAGCCATCCCAATTACAATTCTATAAATCTTCATTATCTTATATTTTGATTGGGTTTATCAATTTATAAAATCGCCGTTATTGAAGAAGTAAGGAAAACTCTTTTAAATCATAAAAAAATTATTTTTTCTTTAAAAAGTGGAGGAGAGAAAAATAAATGATGAAGAAGGTTTTAACGGGATTCCTGCTGGTTCTATTCGCTGTATCATTGATGATGCCGGCGGCCTCCCTCCTAGTCGCAGCGGAGGTTCCTAATGGGCCTTGGGTGGATGAGGTTATATTCTCATCAGTCACAGATGATGCACAAGCAATCAGTATGCTCGAGGCTGGAGACGCACACGTGTATTACTACGGATTAACTGACCCAGAGCTCTTCAAGAAGGTTAAGACCTCACCGGAACTTTGGTATGCTCTTTCCTATGGCAGCTAT
>JAGGUU010000138.1 GCA_021158305.1 Candidatus Bathyarchaeota archaeon | reverse complement strand
TCTGTGTGCCTATAGGCTTAACATTGGGTTTGAAGGGTGTGCTCGCAGCAATAGTCGCAAGCATCCTTGAACATTACGAATATAAATGGATAGATGACAACATAATTGTACCACTGGTCTCATTTCTTCTGGTAAGCATCCCAATAATCTAACCTATTAGAAGCGTAGCGTATCTAGCCAGCGGCTTCCTTAAATGAATAATGATATATGTTTCTTCCATGATCGATGAAATGTAGCATTCCTAAACTAGCATTCTCAAACTTATAGATCGTTATACCCTCCATTTCCCATCCAATATTTGTCGCGAAGCTATCTAGAACTTTACCCGTCTTAATATCGACTATGTATATGTGCTCTCCAAAGTCATCGCATGAGAGATACAATAAGCCATCATGTATGACGCCTCCCTGAACCCTATGAAGAGTTTGGCTGAGAGGCAAATCTTTCAGTCGCCTAAAATCTTTCTTTAAATCGTAAACATATAGGCTGCGTACATTATCGAATTCAGAAGAGTAGATAAGCCGAGTTTCCGGGTCGATGGCGCACCATGGCATATGCGACTGACCAGTCTTCATATATTTTCCAGTGTATGTGAGATTCTCAGCGAAATACAACACAAAAGTTCCATTTCTGTACCTGTAGTCCTCAACCGGAGCATAAATGATGCCCTCAAAGTAGTCGATGTCTCCGATGTGGTCGTAGCCTTGCTTTCTCAGTTCTTGAGGGATAGGATTGCGATTCTCAATGATTACACTGTAGTTTAAATATGTCTTACAGAGATACTGTCTCCCAGAGAAATACCAGTAAACGCCATCAAACGCTATGCCCTGTCCCCATAAACGACTTATCGGTTGCCTCGAGGTCTCATGCCACCTAGTAGCGCTTGGAGGACGTGGCTTCTCTAAGCCAGCGTAGAACGTGGAGTAGGCAAGCCACGCTCCAACAATCAGACACGCTACTACAATTAATAGTATTATTTTTCGATTCTGAGCCAAAAAGACACCTCGGAGGGTTAACTAATCTCTGCATGTCCATGAGTATTTATAAGCCTTGTCTAGACTGTGGAGAGTATAAAGATTAATTACATTTTCTGCGTATATCCTTTAGTAACGAAACGTTGATGAGGAACGAGACTTAAAATGAGTGTGGAGATTGAGGACACTTACGCTGAAGCCTTTGAAGGACTATATTTCAGAGTTTTAGTCACAGCTGATGATGAGGAAACGCTTAAAAAAGCCGCGGAGGACGCGACTGCAACTCCCTCCATAGTGATCGGTAGAATCGAGGGAGGAATAGAGAGATATCTCAGAAAAGATGAAACTCCTGATGGACGTTTAGGGGTGATCCTTCAATTCTGGACTGCCCTCGAAAAGGATAAGTCTCTAAATAAAGTTATCCGCAAATTCTATAAGGAGTTTTCTTATCGAATAAGGCAAGATATACTTGTAAAACCGTTCACAGCGGTCTTCGATATGTGCCCGAATCCTATAGGCAGAGTTGACGCGATGGAACGTATAGGTCATTGTGGAGACGGATACGAATGGATTGAGAATCTCTACGGCCGCGAAATGATAATAGTTCCCATAATGGTGCCGGATTTTAAGATAGAACGTTATCTTGGATACGGACGTGGGGTTACTGGCGGAAACTTCTGGTATATGTGCAGGACAAAAGAAGCAGTTATAGAAGCCGGAAAGAGAGCTCTAGAAGCGATACATAAGGTGGAAGGCGTAGTCACACCATTTGATATATGCTCAGCTGGATCGAAGGCTGAGACAAAATTTCCGGAGATAGGGCCTACCACAAATCATCCATACTGTCCATCTTTGAGGAAGAGGCTTAAAAGCAAATCTAAGGTTCCTGAAGGCGTCAACTATATTCCTGAAATAGTGATAAACGGCATAACGTTGGAATCTGTCAAGGAGGCTATGAAGGTTGGCATCGAAGCTGCATCTAAAGTTGACGGAGTGGTTAAGATATCCGCTGGAAACTACGGCGGAAAGCTTGGAGATTACAAAATATACTTGAGGGAGCTCCTCTCTTGAAGCTCGATGTTATTTGTTTTGGGGCCTTAAATGTTGATAAGCTCTACAAGGTGGATAGGATAGCATCCGCCGATGAGGAGAGCGAGATCCTAGACTTTAAGGAGGCTCCTGGAGGATCAGCTGCAAACACTGCCGTGGGACTAGCAAGGCTAGGTGTGAAGACTGGTTTCATCGGAAAGGTCGCGAGGGACAGGGAAGGCGAGATGCTGATAAGATCCTTCATTGAAGAGGGCGTAAATACTGATGGCATAGTTGTCGCTCCGCATGGACGAAGCGGAGTCGTTATAGGATTCGTGGACAAGGCAGGCGAACGAGCCCTCTACGTGGATCCGGGAGTAAACGATTCATTAAGCCTGCAAGAGATCGATCTAGACTATGCCTCACAAGCGGATCTGTTACATCTATCCTCCTTTGTCAGTGAAGCCTCATTTAAGGTTCAGAAAGAAGTCGTTAGGGCGTTGCCAGACATACCGGTTACAATCGATCCGGGAATGATATATGCCCGCAAAGGACTCTCAGAGCTAAAGCCTATGATCAAAAAGTGTCTTGTGTTTTTTCCAAATGAGCATGAAATCAGAATTCTAACTGGAAAGAACTATATTGAAGGCTCTCAGATTCTATTGAAGGAGGGTGTAAAAATAGTCGCCGTCAAGCTTGGCTCCCGTGGATGCTACGTGACGGATGGCAAAGAGCAACATATGATCGAGCCGTTTAAAGTGAAGGTTGTTGATTCAACAGGCGCTGGAGACGCCTTTTGCGCTGGTTTCATCTATGGACTGATAAAAAATATGACGCTCAGAGAATGCGGCATCCTCGGAAACTTTGTTGCCTCCAGAACCTTAATGAAGATGGGAGCTAGAAATGGACTTCCTAGGAGGGACGATTTACCGCTGTAATCGCTAATAAAGAGACAACCTTAAATCTTAATATGAGGCATATACTAAGTAGGTTGTGCGTATCATAGATGAGGATCGTTTCCCTCCGGAGAAGACTGATATCCCTCATTGCCGAAGAAATGAAGAATCGCATTCCCCAATTCGAGCCTTATTCCTCAGACTACCAAATTGTCCTGTATGCTTCTAAAGATTTAGAGGAGTGGATGAGGTATAAGCTCTCCCTTAAAGGTCGCTCCTTCTATGAAGCTCTCGAAAGGATGCTGTATGACGAAAGAGACGCGTTCCGGATCCTTGTAAAATCTTGGGTTACTATCTGGCTTGGAAAATGGAGGGAGAGAGTCAAGATCCTGCATACAAAGCCGAAGCTTCCGTCGAGCATCGAGGGGAGAATCGAAGAAGCGAAGAGGATATATGCTAGATTAGAGTTCAGGAAGGAACTTAAGAATTTAGTAACGAGAAAGCTGATTTCTCAGGGAGAAATATGTATGGCGAGCTACATTGCTGAGAATCTTATAATAGAGGAGATTGCGAGGCGCTTGCGAAATTCAAATGTGGATTCGAAGAATCTAAGGTTGGATCCGCTAGACATATACAATGCGCTTTCAAGAAGGGTGCTGGAGATACGGAGGGAGAGAGGTCCCCTAATATACTTGAGAATAAAGCCAAATCTTCTCTAGTGTTCTGTACATTGCGACTCTAACATATCCAATTCTCTTCGATCCAAAAGTTTCAGCGTCATTCTTCAAAAAATTTAATACTCCCCAAGAGAAGTTTAATGCAAATGGAGGTTTGTTAGCTTTGAATGGAAAAATTAAGGTGTTATTAAACGGGTATGGCGTCATAGGGAAGAGGGTCGCTGACGCCGTAACCTTACAGGACGATATGGAAATAATCGGGGTGGCCGATGTAGTCTCTGATTGGCGTGTGAAGATGGCTCAGAAGAAAGGATACACAATCTACTGCAGTGTGTCAGATCCCCAACGGGTTGAGGCGATGAAGAAAGGCGGAATCGAGGTCGCCGGAACACTGGAAGATCTGCTTCGCAAAGGAGCAATAGACGTTGTAGTTGACTGTGCACCAGCTGGCTTCGGCGCGAAGAACAAGGAAGCATTATACGATAAATACGGCGTAAAAGCTATCTTTGAAGGCGGAGAGAAGCATGAAGTTGCGAATCTAAGCTTTGTAGCCCAATGCAATTACAGCGAGGCTGTGGAGAAAGCTGAGAGCGGACATAAATACTGCAGAATCGTATCCTGCAACACTACGGCTGCATGCAGAATATTCCATGCGCTCTACACAAACTTTAAGATTAAAAAGGCTAGGATGATTCTAGTTCGCCGTGCAACGGATCCAGTAAAGGGAGACACTGGAGGAATAATGAATACCGTTGTTCCATCGCATCTTCCAAGCCACCACGCTCCAGATGTTAGGACAGTTATACACGACGCAATCCCGGATCTATACAGCGCGGCAGTTAAAGGATCCCACACTATGTATCACTTCCACTTTTACGATGTGACGTTCGATCAGAAGATCACGCGCGAGGAAGTTCTTGAAGCTCTGCAAAACGAGCCTAGATTAACATTCGTGAACTCTAAGGATGGAGTTATCGGTTTGGCATCAATAATCGAGATAAGCCGAGACTTAGGACTTCCAAGAGGAGACATATACACAATTCCGATATGGGAAGACTTCGTGACGGTGATCGGTGAGAATGAGCTGCTCTTAGCGGCTGCCTGCCCCAACGAGAACGACGTCATACCGGAAAACATTGATGCGATTAGAGCGTTAACCCTGATCGAGAAGGATGGAAGCAAAAGCATCGAGAAGACCAACAAAACTCTGAAGATCCCGGAAGTTCTCTATTAAAGTAGCCCAATTTTTTATGTTTAAGGGTGAAGTTTTATGCCCAGATTCCTTACGTTAGACGATGTAGATGTTAAAGGTAAAACGGTCATTGTGAGAGTTGACTTTAACTCTCCGGTTGATCCGAAGACTAAGAAGATTCTTGACGATACGAGAATAAAAGCTCACGGGGAGGCCACGCTTAAAGAGCTATCTGAAAAAGGAGCGAAGGTTGTTATATTAGCTCATCAGGGACGCCCGGGAGATCCGGACTTTATCCCGCTTGATCAGCATGCTAAGAGGCTATGTGAGATTCTGGGTAAACCAGTAAGATATATTGATGATTTATATGGAGAGGAAGCCAAGAAGGCGATAAGAGAACTAAAGGAAGGAGATCTTATTCTACTAAAGAATACACGGTCTTATCCGGATGAGCGGAAGTCAAAGAGTCCCGAGGAACACGCTAAGTCAGAATTCATAAGGGAACTAGCATCGCTAGCTGACCTATTTGTTTTTGATGCCTTCTCAGCTGCTCATAGATCCCACGCCTCAGTCGTAGGCTTCATGGCTGTATTGCCGAGTGTCGCGGGTAGAATCATGGAGCGTGAGCTAAAGGCTCTATCAAGAGTGCTGGAGTCCCCGGAGAAACCCTGCGTCTTCATCTTGGGAGGAGCGAAGGCCGATGACTCGTTAAAAATATCTCAGCATGTTCTAAGTAATGGAATAGCAGACTATGTTTTAACGGGTGGAGTAACTGGTCATCTCTTCCTCGCCGCAACTGGTGTTGACCTAGGGAAACCTAATATGGAGCTCCTTGAGAAACAGAAAGTTCTAGATCTAATTCCGGGTATTAAGGAGCTCATGGCTAAGTATCCTGGGAAGATCAAAGTG
The DNA here is from genome assembly GCA_021158305.1 of Candidatus Bathyarchaeota archaeon. Lineage (GTDB taxonomy): Archaea > Thermoproteota > Bathyarchaeia > Bathyarchaeales > DTEX01 > B63. The sequence goes on along the minus strand of JAGGUU010000138.1, from coordinate 3,508 downwards.
CCAGTAGATGTTGCGATTGATGTCGAAGGGAGAAGAGAGGAAGTCTCAATTAGAGATCTTCCAACAGATTATCCAATATTCGACATAGGAACGAGGACTATCAAAGAGTATTGTAAGATAATAAATGAGGCAAAGTCAATAGTAGTAAGCGGCCCGCCCGGAGTATATGAAAGGAAGGAATTCTTGAAGGGTACGAAAGAGATTTTCAAGGCCGTATCTGAGTCAGGAGCATTCTCGCTTGTTGGAGGGGGACATACAGTAGCGGCTGTTCAAGAGCTGGGACTAAGTGATAAGATGTCCTACATAAGCATAGCTGGAGGAGCGCTTATAGAATTCTTGGCGGGAAGTAAATTGCCTGCTGTTGCAGCCCTCGAGAAGGCTGCGGAGAAAAAATCATCATAACGAGCTGTCTTCTGGATTTACAGATCCCCCTCCATTTTTGGCATCCTACTTAAATGAGACCGTTAGGACTCGGATGTAATCCCCAGTATCGGCACATCTATCGGTTGCTTCCTCCATTGAGTCGAGTAGATCCTTTAGAAGTATTAAGGAAGCTGGATTCAACTTGTCTCCATAACTTAGCAGTAAAGATTTTATCTCTAGGAATTTTTTATCAACCTTGTTTTCTTCTTCTTCAACTCTTTCTGACATAACTCTCGCTCTCGAATTATCCTCCCCCAGGCTCTTTAGGCTCTCCCTTAATACTCCAGCAGTGCTGACTATTCCATGCGCCATCTCATGGTATGCATCCCACAACTCCTTAGGAATGTCAGCGTCAAGAAGAACGAGCACATTTCTAGCTGAGTCTTTAACGTAGTCAGCCACTCTATCGAGGTTCTTAACAAGGTTCATTATATCCTCGCGGTCCCTCGGAGATAGTGTTCCCTTAGTGAGCTCCTCGAAGACTACTCTCCTTAAATCATCTACTTCCTCTTCGGTTTTGAAGAGTCTAGCTATTGTAGTCTTCACGGAATCCTTCTTTCCCTGCGTAGCTAAATCTATGGCTCTTTCAAGATCGTTAATCGTATCTAAAGCAACGGCCATTTGTCGATAAGCTATCTCTAAAACCTTATTCACTCTTCTCTTCTCAAACCAACGTTCCATTAGGATTAATCTCCCACATTATCACCATGCCCAATTTTTGGGCTAGCTATATTTTAAGATTTATCCTTCAACCGAAAAATCCTGCCCATTCATATGCTTCCATTCAACATAGTTATCTTTTAAGTATGACTCTAAACTCGCAGAATTCTTCTCCTAAAGCCATGCATCTAACTTCGTCTACATCTACCTCTATGTTGAAGAAACGCTTAATGATGCCGCCTATAAAGCTTGATAGGAAATAGCAACATGGCTTATTTGTCTTCAAACCTCTACATTCTGGGCATTTATAAATCTTGATAACGTATCCATCGTCGAGGAGATTCTGCTCCACTCTAGAGCCAACGGGGGCAAGAAGTTTCTCAGAAAGATTCTTCATACTCCTTCTCCAGTCAACAAACTTAGAGGAATTCTCGATCGTATCTATAATGGTGTTTGGAAGCTTTATGTCCCTTGCGGCATTGTATCCGGCTCTGCGGGAAAAGACGGCGTAGGATTCTCCGAAAATTTTCATGTTAGTCTCCATAAGCCTCAGCGAGTTCTCTAAGGGTATAGTCTCATCGAGACTGGGAGTTTCTCTTAATTCTAATAGGTTGAGCATGTCAATCTTTCTTAAAATCACTTTCGTAGCGTTTTGACCAATAATATCGACCATAGCTTTAACAATAAAATATGGGATAATTTTGTACGTGAGATCTTGCGAGGTTTCTTTTCCCGGATGACCACAAGCTTCTTCCACACGATATAAGAAGCCGAAAAATCTTAAAATCTTTATTGTTTTGAAAGTTATAATCCACCTTTTATAGTTTCAAGCATTAATTGAATGTTACATTTCTATTTAGCTTGGTGAAAAGAATATCTAGGAGTATTCATTCTAGGCTTAATTCTCTGTGTAATCCTGCCTCCGGATACGGGTAAACCAGCACGTTCTCTGGTGGCACACTGAACGTTATTTTTTCGCCAGTCTCCGGCGGAGACTCACCGAATCTAAGGGATTTCTTGATGAGAATCTCATCTCCGCTCGGCGTCTCAACAGTTATACGCACTAAACTTCCGGAGTAAACAATTCTAGTTATCTCTCCGGAGAATATGTTTTTATCAGTCTTTCCTCCCAGTACGACGAACTCCGGCCTGAAAGCGACTACAACTCTGTCGCCAATATTTCCCTTAGCTTCTGTGCTGACCACTTTCAATCCGTCTCCAAGATCTATAAGTAAGCCTTCTTCAGAAACTTTTTCGATATTCCCAACAAGAAAGTTAGCTTCGCCTACAAAGTTGGCGGTGAATAGATTCTTCGGTCTCATGTACAGCTGGATGGGCTTACCAGATTCAACTATTCTCCCTTTTCTCATGACGACGACTCTATCAGAAATTGACATGGCCTCTTCTTGATCATGGGTAACATGGAGAACAGTTATCCCTAAATCTTTAGCTATCCTCCTAAGCTCATACCGTAAAACTGCTCTGACTTTGAGATCTAGGGCTCCCAGCGGCTCATCGAGGAGCATTAGGCTTGAGCGTGACATCAACGCCCTAGCAACCGCGATCTTCTGTTGCGTTCCACCGCTTAGCTCATCCGGGTAGGCATCAACCCGCGCTGAGACCTTTATCATCTCAATTATCTCCTGAGCAATCATCTCGGTTTCTTCAGGCGGGAATCCTTTAACGTTCGGTCCATAAGTGATATTCTCCCAGACGGTCATGTGAGGAAATAACGCTATGTCCTGGAAGACGTATCCAATTCCTCGATCCTCTATTGGAATATTGTTTACTTTTCTCCCACCGATGTATATTTCGCCTTCATCCGGCTCGATTATTCCAGCTATGCTCTTTATGAGCGTGGATTTACCGCATCCGCTTGGTCCTATCACAGAGACGTATTCTCCATCTCTTATTGTCAAGTTTATGTGATCATTGGCTAGTATTCTTCCATATCTTTTTGTGACGTTGACGAGTCTAACTTCTGGCATTTATATCGCCTCTATCTCCCTAAGGAGTCCTCTTTTAGGATATCCAAAGACGCGGCACTCCCTCGGATGAAAAGATACTATCACGATTTCGCCTTTGCGGAGCGGTTTTGAGGATCCTTCCAGAAGGATCCTAGAGAATAGCACCATGTCATTCTCAAGTTTAACTACGTACTCCATCGAGCCGCCTACGAACATGGCATCCTCTATCTCTCCTAAAAGATTATTGAAGCCCCTCCTGCGGCTCTTTCCTAGAGAGATATGCTCACGCCTAATAGCAACCACAACTCTCTCGCCTACATCTCTCGATTGATCGGACACGCGGATGCAGAGACCGCCTCGAAGCTCTATCTCAGAACCAAATTTATTCACTTTTGAAACGATTCCCTCGAGGAAGTTTGCTCCTCCAACGAAGCTCATAACAAATATTGACTTTGGAT
>JAGGUU010000123.1 GCA_021158305.1 Candidatus Bathyarchaeota archaeon | reverse complement strand
GAATAAGTGGATTCTGGGGCTCGGCGAGGTTATGAATTTTCCCGGGGTCATCAAAGGCGACGAAGAAGTTATAGCTAAGATCAAGGCATGTGAGGGGATGATTATCGATGGACATGCTCCGGGTCTCCGCGGAGAAGATCTATGCACATACATAGCCGCTGGTATAATGTCTGATCATGAATCAGTAACTGCCGATGAAGCACTTGAAAAGCTCTCTCTTGGAATGTGGATCATGATCAGGGAGGGATCCAGCGCCAAAAACCTCGCAGATCTAGCATGCATAGTCTCTAAGGGCTGTCCGGAGAGAGTCATGCTGGTAACTGATGACAGACATGCTGATGACCTACTAACCGAGGGTCATCTGGATCATGTTCTTAGAAGAGCCGTGGAGGAGGGAATAGACCCTGTGGACGCCGTGAGAATGGTCACGATTAAGCCGTCTGAGTACTTCGGGCTTCGCCGCCTAGGAGCGGTAGCCCCGGGAAAATCAGCCGATATTGTAATAGTTGAGGATCTCAAGAGCTTCCGAGCAGACATGGTTATCATAAATGGAAGTGTAGTTGCGAGGGGAGGAGAATATTTAGGTCGACTTGAGAGCCTTCCAGCCGAGGCGGCGGTGAAGAGAACGGTACGCGTGAATGAATTGTCCCCGAAAGCCTTCAAAATCTCTTATGAGGGATCTGAAGAGAGTGTTAAAGTACTAGTCATCAAGGTGTTGCCGGATCAGATAGTGACTGAAAAGATGCTGTGTGAGCTCCCCGTTAAGAATGGGGAGGTTCTTCCAAGCTTGGAGCAGGATGTGCTGAAGATATGCGTTGTAGAGAGGCATCATGGAACGGGAAGAATCGGAAAAGGATTCATCCATGGCTTTGGTTTAAGAAGTGGAGCTCTAGCGTCGACAGTAGCCCACGACTCACACAATATAGTCGTTGTAGGCGTAAACGATGATGATATATCTAGAGCAGTCAATAGAATACGGGAGATCAACGGCGGACTCGTCGCGGTGAAGAATGGAGCAGTTAAATGTGAGCTTCCACTTCCAATAGGAGGGCTTATGTCAAATAAGGGGATAAAGTTCATTGCTGAGAGAATGAGGGCTCTGAATGAATCAGCGGCGGAGATGGGATGCAGTCTAAAAAGCCCCTTCATGACCCTGTCATTCATGGCGCTTCCAGTGATACCTAAGCTCAAGATAACAGATATGGGACTCGTTGATGTGGAAAGCATGAGGATAACGGCCTTATTAGCTGAATAGCAGCAATCTACAATCAATTATAAATGAGAAGTGGCAGAATATCTCTTGGAGGATAAATGCTTGAATGAAAAAGTCAAGATTGTCGAGAAAGTTGAGATCCCAAGCGGCTTAAAGATGATCCTTGGACTTCCAGACGTGGGGCTTGTCGGAGTGATCGCAGCATCACATATAATCTCTAAACTGAAACTTGAAGAAGTAGCCTATTTCAGATCAGATCTACTCCCGCCAGTGATCATGCTTGAGGAGGGACTTCCAAGATCACCCATAAGAGTCTTCGGAAACGAAGAGATTCTCGTACTTAACTCTGAGATCGCAATACCATCAGCATCCATCCATGCTATTATAGAGGGGATAATCGACTGGGTGGGAGAGAAGAAGGCTGAGATAGTCTATACGCTTGGAGGGTTGCCGATTCCAAATCGCCATGAGATAGAGAAGCCGAGAATATTCGGAGCCGCATCCAACGAGGAGCTTCTTAAGATACTTGACGAGAAAGAGGTTAAGGCTATAAAACGTGGCTTCCTAGTAGGGCCTCAAGCGCTAATTCTAAGCCTCTGCGCTGAGCGGGGAATTCCTGCGGTGACACTTCTTGCGGAGTGCTTCTACAACTATCCGGATCCTGAAGCTTCATCTATAGTTATTCAAGCTCTAAATCGAATGATTGATATGGAGATAGATGTATCTGAACTTATAGAGAAGGGTGAGGAAGTCCGCTTAGCAATGAGGGATATGATGAGGAGGACACAGGCGGAGCTCGCCAGAATGAAGAAGTCCCACGAATATGATATCCCAGGATACTACATAAGGTAGGAGGCGGAGAGAGATGAGAAGGAGAAGATCAATCTTTGACATAATACGCGAACATGTGGATGAGCTGGAAGCAATCGCTGAGGAGATGCTTGACCAAATGGTGGAGAGACCTAGCTGGGATGTAAGCACACACTCACTTGAGCCATTATGCGATGTCTCAGTAGCCCCGGACAGGGTTATCGTGACAGCTGATCTTCCGAAAGCTGATCCACAAAGCATAAGGGTCAGCGGAATATCGGATGATTTAATCGAGATAACCGCAAAGATGAGGGTTAAAATAAACTTTGAGGATTTCGGAGTTACTCATAGAAGAGGAGAATTCTCACGCTTCAGCTGCAGAGTTCCGCTTCCAGTCCCCGTTGACACGAGCAGAGCTAAGGCCAGATTCAGAAGGGGGATACTGGAAATAATCCTCCCGAGAAAGAAAGGCTACGAGATAAAGGTGGAGTAAAAACAAAGCGCCGTGGATTAGCCATTCAGATCGAGGCAGACTTAGATACGGCTCTACTATAGTGAAGGGTCATGGAACGAGGTGGACTCAAATAACGCTAAAGATGATCAATAGACATTCTCCAAAAGCTTAACCATCTACACTAACTGCTTAAGGCATGTCTTTCTAGCAATTCTAAGAGGCCGTCTTAAGTCCGAAGCAACGACTCTAAAAAAGGCTTGTCACGAAATCTTATTTATGAGTAAATGGGTAATTTTTAAAAAATTATTTCCAACAGTAAGCGATTTTAGATCATAAATAGTAAGGATTGAATCAGGATGAATACTAAGAATACATCGTTTCTCATAGATCTTCTATTTATAGTTGCATTAGGCGTAATAGTATCCTACATCAATATTCCAATGTGGTCTGGCGGGATGCCGGGCTGGTGTGACAATTATGGTCACGCCGAGAAGATATGGTTCACAGCAGAATCTTTAAAGCATTACGGAAAACTTCCATCGTGGGATCCTTATTGGCTCTGTGGATATCCAATACATCAGTTTTACCCTCCGTTTAGCTATTTTGTAGCCGCTCTAATTACAATAATCTTCAACAATGTATATATAGGATATATACTTGCTTTGGAAGGAGCCAGTTTTCTCGGAGGAGTTTTCACTTATATATACATGCGACGTGTTGTAAGAAATCACTTTGCCGCCTTTATTTCTGCAGTATACTTTGCCTTAAATCCCTTCTTTTTCGGATATAGTGTCTGGTTAGGAGCCTTTCCTATAGGATTTGGAACAATGATTTTCATTCCATTAGCCTTTTTATGCTTCGAGGAAATATTGAAAGAAGGATGGCAAATTAGACATGTAATACCTCTCAGTATAGTCTTAGCATTATCAATTCTAACGCATATATTCGCATTTTTAATTATTTGCTATACTCTCTTGTTCATGTGGCTTTTTAGAACTCTCATAATAAGGACAGAACAAAGCATAAAATCTCTGCGTATCCTGCTAAAGCTTGGTTTATCTATATTTTTGTCTATAGGTTTATCAGCTTTTTGGCTTTTACCAGCGTATATAATGAAGAACAGAATGATTACATATGAATATACAAAAATGTGGTGGGAACATTTAACACTATCTTCCCTCCCTAACCGTATAGGTGTATATCACATAATTTTCGCATTATTATCCCTTATATTCATCTTAATTAGGCGTAAATGGACTTATATGCCATACTTACTTACTTCAGCGATATGCATGTTATGGTCTTTGGGGAAGAATTCTCCTTATACATGGTGGTTTTTCTTAAACTTTCCACTAGCTAATTTTATTAATCCAGTACGCTTCTCTGTCATGATAGACTTTCTTCTTTCAGTAGTTATAGGAGCAAACATCGTTATGTTTAAAGAATTTTTAGAGAGAAAAGGCTCATATAAGAGAGTTAGAATTTTTAAATCTTTATCGATTGCCGCACTTTTTATTCTTCTTTTATATCCTTTAATAATCGAATCTCAAGCATACGCAAAAGCATGCTATTCAGCTAATAAACCAGCCTCTGATTATATAGAAATATGTAAAATGTTACGTTCTTATCCCAATCATAGAGTTGAAGGATCCGTTTTTTCGCCAGTTTGGCATGGAAAACCAATCCGTATAGGTTTTCCCGAATCTTCCCAGATTCCTTGGTTCTGGATCCGTGTATGGAGAAACTACATTCCTGAAGGCCAGAAAACTGATTTTTTGATGAACCTTTATAGAATTATGGATGTGGCGTACATCATCTCCTCCGACGATTCTTCTACAATAAAACCGGATTCAAATTGCAAAATGATTCTTTCGCGTGGCAAGTATAAAGTTTATCAGATTATCCCCCCGCCCAAGTATACTAAACCCATAAAGTTGGGTAAAGTCCTAGTAGTCTCACGCTATATTCAGGCTGTTAATGGTTTAAATGAGATGATGCCGCACTTAAGGAGCATCCTTGTAAAGTTAGAGGGGGATCCATCCCTTGAAGATCTCAAAAAATATGATGTTATTCTGATGTATGGCTATGATAGCAGACCTAGCATGGATATTTTACTTAGTCTTCTTAAGGAGGGAAAGACGATAATTGTAGACACTTACAACTCAATTGATGAAGAAGGTGAACTTTTCGGGGTAAAATCAATAATTAGTCGATCTCATGATCATGTTGAATGGAACTTTACTGAAGAGGGAAGAAAATTTCTGATGAATGTGAATGTATCTGGATTCTCCAAGCCTGAATGGATGGGTAATCCCTGGGAATATACCATTTATAAGGGTCTCGATGAAGTTTATGCCTACGCTGATGGTAACCCCGTACTGGGAGTAAAGAATATCGAGCATGGAAAAGTCGTCTTTGTAGGTTTCAACTTCTTTCTCCACATGATGTATCATTACAATTATGAGGAGGCAAAGCTTCTAGGAAACATTATTAATTATTTCTCTACTGGAAGCATTTGCGAGCTCCCTGTAGACGGCTATGCAAAGCTAATTCATAGAGAACCAGAAAAGATTATTATTGAGTATAATACTTCAGCTCCCTACATATTTGTGAGTGAGGCTTATTATCCTGCTTGGAACGTCATCATAGATGGATCAAAATCTGCGAAGATATATAGCTATCTGAGCTTGATGGCGGTAAAGGTTCCGAGTGGCAAGCATACGCTAACATTGTATTTCTCGATGCAGTGGTATGATTATGTAGGGATCGTGATAAGCTCGATTACAGCAATAACCATGATGATGTTCTTGGTGAGGGAAATCTTAAAGGGCAAAGGTGCACTGGCAATACAACATGGTTCCAGAGTTAGCAGGATGATTGAACGTGATGTATCCGTAGGCAGAGTATCTGAAAAGAAGTTTAAAACTACTAATACGCTTATAGATATCTTGATAATCGTTGCTGTAACATCTTCGATAATCTTATACTATTTTAGGGGTCCTACCTCGGGACCAGATGTTAGTATGCATCTCTCCAGAGTCCGCATTATAATGAGTAGTTTTCCAGTTTTTCCAAGATGGAATCCTTATTGGTATTTCGGAGTGCCTTTTCTCAGGGTTTACTCTGGGGGCTTCCACTATTCCCTCGCCCTACTTGGCTTATTGATCTCACGTATATTTCCCAGCCTCTCTACGAGCGAGATTATTTCATTATCAATTACTATTTATACTCCACTGATTTTTTCAATTGGAGCGGTCTCTCTGTACTTTCTCGCTAGGGAATTGGATCTTCCAAGATTCGGAGCGGTCTCCGCAGCTTTACTATTCGTAACATCCTACAACCTCTACTCATATTGGGCGACCGGATCATACCCAAACATCTCTTCTCTTCTTCTCTCTCCTCTTCCATTGGCTCTATATATCAAAGGATTAAGCAAGAAGAAATTGAGTTATGCACTCCTAACTGGACTGGCTTATGGCATAATGACTCTAACATATCTCCCTAATGCGATTTGTCTCGTAATCTTCTTTGTTCTCATATCGATCTTCATGACTATGCGCCATAGAGAATTGCTTCTTATTCCAAGGACTGGCGGTCAACCTCCCAAATATACTCTAACCATCTTTAAGTTCGCGGTACTGTCAGCCGTTTCGGCATTTGCATCATCAGCATGGTGGCTGATACCATTCTATGTCAGTACACGGATGAGTTCGGCAACAATTACTAAGTCTGTTCTAACGTCTATTGTTACTCCAATATCACTGCCAGAGGCAATACTAAATATCAGTGGTATATCAGGCTTTACAATAACAACTCCAGGGATCTGTCATTTTACGCTAATATTCCTAAGCACACCTTTTTTCATTAAGGCGAGAAGAAGGAGGGCTATCTGGAGCTTTTACATGACGATCTTCAGCCTGATATTTCACCTTTTTGTACGCTGCACAGGCTATGGAATATCCTTCATACCATCTGGTAGATTCACCTTGTTTTTCGCCCTCTTCGGATCAATTGCAGGAGGTTTCGCCCTCTCGGCTCTGCTTCAATCATACACGGAAATACTGTCTAGTTATTATCGTTCAAAGACAACTTTAACATTCTTTATTGGATTAATGGTTCTCTCATCAGTAGTTTCGTCACTCATCATTTCTATTGATCCATTCTCCGTCACTCATATCCCACCTTGGAATGATGCCTTAGATCATAAGGTGGAGCTCGGCGAACGAGTTGGAACGAGCATGGGCTATGATCTAAATCTTAAATCTAATGTCTGGCAGTCGGGAGGAGGTTCTATTGAGAGCATGTATATACTGAACGAATTCGCATACAAATTCTGGTATTATGTATTATACAAGAAGGATATCAGATACCTGCCTTATTTCTCCAGAAACTATAATGTTAGATATTTCTTGGAAATGTTAAAGGGGCTTAAAAAGACAGATATGCCCGGACTATATGAATTTCCAAGTTTCAAATCTTCAATCGTTGAGATCGTCCCGAAGAGAGCACTATTAATCTTCCATGTTGGCCCAAAATCTCATTATTCTTACTTGTTTACTTCAATAGCTCTCTCAGGGGATACCGAGCCGATTATCGTAGATGGAGGAGAATATCTAGAAGACTTTACATCAGGAGACCTGAAACACTTCGATCTCATATACATTTCAGATATTCTAGTTCGGAATGAAAATACATATGTTTCCTTAATTGATTCATACCTCAGAAATGGAGGGGTCGTTTTATTTGACATGGGCGATATCCCATCCATGCTTCCCAGTAAAGTGGCAGATTTAATTCCAGTAAAGGGCATGGTTAAAGGGACTTCAAACCTCAAACTTAAGTTTTCATCAGCTCTCGGAGATATCAAATATTCACCATTCAAGGATGTAAAAGCCGCTCAGATTCTATATGCGAAGGAACTAAAAGGTGGAGCTGAGATAATTGCTTGGGATGAGAATAACAATTCTCTTATGGTGCGAATGAAGAAGTATAATGGCTGGATAATATGGAGCGGGATGAGTCTGCCATATCAAATTATGCGAATAGAAGATCCTGAAGGAGCTCACCTACTTGTCTATTTGATGCGCTTCTTCACGTCTCATACCTCAACTTCAATTAGAGAAATCCGTAGCGGGGATCTTAAGATTCTCTCAACCGACGAATACGAGGTCGATTTATCCGGTCTCTCCGCGGATGATGCTGTATGGTTCAAGATGACGTACTATCCAGGCTGGGAGGCAATCGTCAAGAACACGGGAGAAAGACTGAAGATATTTCTTGCGGGGCCGCATACAATGCTCGTTTTTCCGCAGAGAAGTTCAACGCTTAAAATAATCTTTAAGTTTGGCAAAACGCTCGATGTCATTATCGGCGAATATGCCAGCATTATATTCTATGGAATATCATTTCTGTATCTCATACCCTATCAAATAATCAGAAAACATTATCGTCCGCCCGAAGGTTGGGTTCATACCCGCCACAAAGGTTTAGGCTATGAAGCTATGAATATGGGAAAACGAAACCAGAAGAACGCTTAAGTTAATGTCATTAATTATTCTTATATTGAATAAACCGCTTAAGCAACATAGAGGGATAGGTCAGAGCTATCATATTATTAGCCTTTATGCTTGTCAATCCCGGCCTTTGGAGGCAGAAAACGCCTTGAAATCTCCTATTCGTTATAAAAATCTCTTAAATCTGATAACAAAGCCCAATCGAAAAACTTTAAATATTTTGAAAAAGGCATCATAAAGAGGATTACTTATAATTGGAGGAAAGCCTTCTATGCATCAGGTATGAGCTTGTGGTTGAAGAAGATGAAAGTGCTTTTTGTATGTTTTAAGCCTCTGCAGACTGAGCTTGGTGGTGGACAGACTTATATTCATGCTGTTTCTCATGGTCTCGCTCGCTTAGGCGTGGACGTGTATGTTTTAGGTTTAAAGGAGCGACGGCGAAACATGCAGAAAATTTATAAGTACGACCGAAAAGTAGTTCGTTTATACGAAGCGGGCTCTTATAGTGATAACTATCTAAGAGACCTTTTGAAGTTGCTGGAATTTATTAAGTTATATCTGTATCTCGCAAGGCGCTCTGATATAGTACAGGTTAATGGTCTAATTGACCGTTTCATAGCGAAATGTTTGGGATGTTTTACAAGACGCCGAAAGATCGTATTTCGTATTGACGGAGATGTGGAAAGATCATTAAGATACCAAAGAGCTCATCAACCATTCATCCGAGCGTTGCTCCTATTGATTTGGAAAATCGAGATGTGGCATACAAGATATGTTATAG
>JAGGUU010000180.1 GCA_021158305.1 Candidatus Bathyarchaeota archaeon | reverse complement strand
TTCACTGGGACATAGTGAAGAATTATGACGCCGCTTGTCAAAAACTCTTCCATAGTTCTCTCCATCGTAATCTGCTCGAACAATAAGAAACTTATACATTCCGGCAGTCTTTGAAGAGCTTCGATTAGGTTCATGACGGCTCGTCTAGACTGATATTCATTTTGAAACTGTGCGGATAAAACATTTAGGGAGTCAATCACTACTCTCTTTGCTCTGATCTTCTCTACTTCTTGACGAATGCTATTCCAAACCCATGAGAAGAAGGTTTCACTCTCTCCTCGGGACTTCAACTCTAAAAATCGGGAAGGCCTAAGATCCAGTACTTTAAGTACGCCTTTGTCCTCCAAATGCTTAAGGTTCCAGCCGAAGGAAGATGCATTTAGCATAATCTCTTCAGGCGTCTCTGTCAATGTAGCGTACACTCCAGGTTCATTACGTTGTTCAGCGCCATTCACGAGTATCTGTAAAGCAAGGGTTGTTTTTCCGCTTCCAGGCCCACCACTTATAAGGGTCACAGATTGTTTAGGGAACCCTCCTCCAATTATTTTGTCTAATCCTGGAACATCTGAGGGGACGCGTTCAATCCTCACAAAATCACCACACTCTTTTAATGGGTATTCTTGATAATATAAGTCTTATAATGCAATCCATGTATCCTTGAATTTTTAGATTTTATCAACTAAATAAAAAAATGTTTAAATATTCCGATGAGAAATCTTCTAGTCGGCGGGTTCATGGTCATGCGGTGATGATCTATGAACCCCATGTTCATTAGGTCTGGCCTGAGGGGGGTCGATCTAATTATTGGTGGAGGTTTTAAGAAGGGAAGTTTAGTTATAGTAGCTGGTAATCCAGGTACCGGAAAGACCGTCTTCTCGGCTGGCTGGCTATATCATGGAGCCGAAGACTTCGACGAGTCGGGAATATACGTGAGCTTTGCAGAGAGCCGCGAGACTTTCTATGACAATATGAAGAGTTTCGGATATTATTTTAAAAAGCTTGAAGACGAGGGGAAATTCCAGTTTCTAGACTTGCTCACAGTAAGGTATGAAGGAGTTTCAGATGTCTTCAACTGGATTCTTGATAAAGTATATTCATTGAAGGCAAAGAGGCTTGTTATAGATTCTTTTTCAGCACTTGCGCAGGCATTCGAGAAGCCGATAGATGTACGTACATTCATACATACTATTCTTAGTAAGATCCTAAGGAAGACTGGATGTACAACCCTGCTTATCCTTGAGGTCCCCTATGGCGAGGAAAAGATCGGCTATGGTATAGAGGAATTCTTAGCAGACGCCGTCTTGTTGCTGAAAAAGAGAGAGTATGAAGGTGTTCCTCTTAGGGAGATCTCAATACTGAAGAATAGATGGTCGGAGATCATTCAAACAGATTACGTGTTCACTTTGAAGGAAGGATTCCAGATCTTCCCTCCGCTTTCGATTAAGCCGATGAAGCGACCCATAGGAAGATATGAGGTTATTCCTCACAAAAGAGACTCCTTCTCGACTGGTATTAGGGATCTTGACGAGATTTTACGTGGATCTTTCCGCGGAGGAGGATACAATCTTTTAGAAATAGAAAAAGACGTTGCGTTTCCGCTAGAGCGCCTAATCAGCCCTATATCATGCAACTTTCTAAACCAAGGACACGGCGTCGTGATTCTTCCTCCTCAGGGGATTAGCTCCTCAACCGTTGAGAAGGCTATAGTTCCCTTCATAGATCCGGAGTACCGTGAAAACCTTGTTATAACAGGCTATAAAGGTGAGGGATATGGCATCGTGACTCTGAAGGGTAAATCACTAGAGGAAGATATGAAACAACTATGGAAAGTTACCTCAGATCTCCGGGAGAAAACTGGTAAACCCGTCTTCTCAGTGGTTGGCTTTGACACGATAGAATATAATTATGGGGAGAGGGAGGCCCTAAAGATTTTGGGTGAAGATGTAGCTAGGATAAGAAATTATGAAGATCTCAGACTCAACATTATAAGGCCAACGATACATGTAGCGGATAATCTCGAAGCCTTATCGGACATACATCTCAGAATCGAGATGATACATGGCGCCTTATTCATAAGAGGGATAAAGCCAAAGACGACTCTTCTGGGCATAAGTTTTGAGACAAGTGGAGAGTATTCAAAGATTAAATTGACGCCTGTGATATAAATGGAAAACGCGTCGAAAAGGAAGAAGTTTAACAAGATTCTCATGGAATCGATAAGTGAAGCTCTGTCCATCTTGGGGAAGCCGACCAGAGAAGTGCTTCTTTCCTTCCTGAAGCAGAACTACTTGACGGAAGACGTTGAAGATCCTAAGATTTTAATTAGTTGCATTAGAAGATTCTTCGGTGAATCTGGAGGAGCTTTCTTAGAAAGCAGGATAATTGAAGCTCTATATAGAAAATTGGGAGCATCGGCTCCTCCTTTTCTAAGCTTTGAGGACGCCTTGAAAAACGCTATGAAGATATACCTTAAGCCCATAGAGCAGAGTGAACGTTGCTAAATAAATGTGGAGGATTCTTCTGTTAGGAAACTGAAGATTCAGCCTAATTCTTTTTGATGTATACGCATAGGACCTAAATTTGTTAGGGAAGATTCTATATCAGCCTAATGCCTTCTATAGATCAAGAATTAGGCAGCCCTAAATATTTACAGTTAACCGAGGGAATCTAATGGAGAAACGTCTCAGCGATCTAAAACCCGGAGAAAAAGGAGTAATCTCCAGAGTTACGGGAGAAAGAGCTACTCGTAGAAGGTTGTTAGACATGGGGCTAACCAGGGGAACAGAGATAGTAGTGGTTAGGAAGGCTCCACTAGGCGACCCAATCGAGTTTCTCCTTAAAGGATACAATCTAAGTCTAAGGAAAAGTGAATGTGAAAACATCTATGTTCTTTTAGAAGGGGAGGAGAAAGAATGAGGATGCCGCTTGCAATGCTAAGTGAGAAGGAGGAGGCGACGGTAGTTGAGGTTAAGGGCGGCAAAGGCTTGGTTAGGCGGCTCTCAGAGCTGGGTCTAACTCCGGGCGCTAAGGTGAAGATTCTCTTCTCAAACTCTCCAGGCCCAGCAGTGATCGATGTTAGAGGATCAAAAATAGCCCTCGGAAGAGGATTGCTTATGAAGATATTTGTTAAGCTGGAGGCTGAGACACATTGATAGAAGTTGCTCTCATAGGAAACCCGAATGTTGGTAAGAGCCTACTATTCAATGACCTCACGGGAGGGAAGGCTCACGTCGGAAACTGGCCCGGAAAGACCGTTGAGAAGAAGGAGGGAATATGCAGATATAAAGGCGAAGAGATGAAGATTGTGGATCTTCCCGGAACATATAGTCTCACAGCTCATTCTATAGATGAACTAATCGCAAGAGACTATATAGTCAAGGAGAAGCCAGATGTAGTTATTGATATTGTTGATGCTTCAAACCTTGAGAGAAACCTCTATTTGACACTTCAGCTCCTAGAGCTTGAAGCTAACGTTGTCATAGCTCTGAACAAATATGACATCGCGAAGAGTCTAGGCTACAGGATAGATGTTGATGAACTCTCCAGAATACTCGGTGTGCGTGTGATTCCCACGGTTGCTACGACGAAGGAGGGAATTGATAAGCTCTTGGAAGCTGTACTCGAGGCTGCTAGGGAGAAGAAGAGAAGAAAAGTGACTATAGGTTATGGTAAGGCTGCTGAGAAGCTTATC
>JAGGUU010000064.1 GCA_021158305.1 Candidatus Bathyarchaeota archaeon | reverse complement strand
GGAAAACTGGCTTAACGTCGGATACTCTATATGCTTCGACTGCATTAAGGGGCAGTCAAGCCTTGTATCCAAGCCTCCGATCAGAGACTTCCTAAGCGAAGTAGCGGAGTTTCTAGGAGGAGATATCGCCCATCACACATTCGGATGCCGTACAGCCCAATTCGCAGTTATGAGGACAATAAGCAATTATGTTAAGGGAGAAGGCACCGAGGACTATACCAACATTGTTCTGGTTGATTCTCTATGCCACTACACAACAGTTGTAGCCGCGGAGATGACTGGGCTTAGATTAGCCGAGGCTCCACATAGCGGCCATCCAGAATATAGAATATTCGCAGATGGTTTCCGCCAGAAAATCGAGGAGATTAAAAGTAAAACTGGGAAACTTCCTGGACTCGTAGCTGTGACTCATGTTGAGCCATATAATGGAAACCTGAATCCCGCTGAAGAGGTTGGGAAGATCGCCGAGGAATATGGAATACCTTACATGGTGAATGCTGCATATACTGCTGGCGTCATGCCTCTGAATATGAAAGATCTCCATGCAGACTTCCTCACAGCCTCAGCGCATAAATCCATGGCTTCCCTCGCACCATTAGGCTTTCTGGTTGCAAATCATGAATGGGCAGGGAGAGTATTCGAAGAGTCAAAGGTTAGAACAGAACTGAGCGGCAGATCATTCAAAAATAAGATCACAAACATATTTGGATGCAGCATAGGTGGAATACCCCTTATATCAGCCATGTACTCCTTCGTACATGTCGTGGAAAGAGTGAGTAGATGGGAAGAGGAAGTCGCAAAGACACGGTGGTTCATTAAAGAGATGAAAAAGATGGATGGCATCCGCCTGATTGGGGAAGAACCCCATAATCACCATCTACTACACTTTGAGACACCCATCTTCTGGGAGATATCTAAACGCCATAAGAGGAGGGGATTCTTCCTAGCGGAGGAGATGATTAAAAGAGGCATAGTTGGATTACAGAGAGGATTAAGCAAGCACATAAAGCTTTCATTATATGGTCTCGAATGGGACCAAGTGAAGAAGGTTAGGGATGCATTCTTTGAGATTGCTGATAAATACGTCAAGAAGTTCAGACTAGACTATTCAGTACCGTAAATTCACAGACAATCTTTATACATGCGCGGTCAATTCAATTAATCGAGCTATTTGCAGATGGGTTTCAAGATGGTTCTGAAAGTATTCAATACGCTTGGAAGAAGGAAGGAAGAGTTCATCCCTGTCAATCCAAGAGAAGTCAGAATATACGTTTGCGGACCAACAGTTTACGACTACATCCATATAGGAAACGCTAGAGCATTCGTCGTGGCTGATGTTGTACGCCGATACTTGAGATATAAGGGTTTCAAGGTGAAATATGTCAGTAACATAACGGATATCGACGACAAAATAATAAATAGGGCTAGGGAGCTCGGAATCAGCACTCAGGAACTCGCAGAAACCTACAGCAACGCCTACTTCGAAGACATCACCAAGCTGAATATTGAGAAGCCTGACGTGACGCCTCGCGCGACACAACACATTCCTGAAATGATCGAAGCTATTGAAAGACTGATTGAGAAAGGATATGCATATGTAGTTGATGGAGACGTCTACTTCGACATTTCAAAATTTAAGGATTACGGTAAGCTCTCCGGAAATAAAGCCGAAGCCTTAGAGATGGGGGCAAGGATAGAAGTAAACCCGAAGAAGAAAAACCCGGCGGACTTCGCCCTCTGGAAGAGCTGGAAGCCCGGAGAGCCGGGATGGCATAGCCCATGGGGCAAGGGGAGGCCGGGATGGCATATAGAATGCTCAACAATGGCCCAGAAGTATTTAGGTGAAACCATAGATATTCACATGGGCGGGAAAGACCTGATCTTTCCACATCATGAGAATGAGATCGCCCAGGCGGAGGCCTTAACTGGTAAGCCCTTCGTGAAATACTGGCTTCATAACGAGTGGTTAACAGTTGAAGGCGAGAAGATGTCAAAGTCTCTCGGAAACTTCGTGACTGTGAGAGACGCATTAAAAATATGCAGTCCAGCGGTTTTAAGGTTCTTCTTAATATCTGCTCATTATCGAAGCCCCCTAGACTTCAACAGAGACGCATTAAAGACTGCTGAGAGAAACCTTGAAAGACTTGTTAGAGCCTTAGAGAGGCTTAACGACATTCCGGAAAGAGAGACTCAGACAATTGAGGATGAAAAGTTAATCTCAGAAGTTGAGAAGGAAAAGAGAAAGTTTGAAGAAGCCATGGACGACGACTTCAATACACCCCTAGCAATCTCTGCGTTGTTCAGCATGGCGAGGCTCATAAACAGCTACGCGGATACAAACAAGACGATCGAGAAGACTACTAAACGTAGAGTTCTAAAAGTATTAGTTGATCTTCTCGGCGTCCTCGGGATAGAGTGGGTTGTGGATAAGAGAGAGACTTGGACTGATGAACTCTTCAAAGGCGTACTTGAACTGCTCATAGATGTAAGGAATGAGTTAAGAAGAATGAAGAAGTGGGAGATCGCCGACCATATAAGAGATGAGCTAAGAAAAATGGGCATCATCCTCGAGGATACTGGTGAAGAAACTAAATGGATGATAAAGAGGGAGAGGCATAATCGCGAAGAACCGAAGACCACATCTACATAACAATGCGATTTTATCGAATCTGTTTAGAGAAGGTTAGCATTCTTGGGATACTGCGAAGAATTGATAAGATCTATTGAGGAACTAAAACGGAGCCATGTGAGACGCATCGTAGAGAAGAGAATATCTGAGTTTAAAGAACTTAGAAGGAAAGAAAGCCGGGAGATCTTTAAGGAACTCTGTTTCTGCATATTATGCGCTAACTATTCGGCTGAACGGGCAATTAAGATCCAGAAGAGAATAGATGATGGCTTCATAACTCTCTCCCGCGAAGAGCTAGCTGAAAAACTGAGGGAAGCTGGACATCGCTTTCCAAATTCCCGAGCAAAATACATAGTTTCAGCAAGGAAATACAGCGATTCCATCAAGGAGATTGTGGAATCATTTAAAAACCCGAATAGGCTTAGAAGATGGCTTGTCAAGAATATTCTTGGAATAGGTTTAAAGGAGGCAAGCCATTTCCTACGAAATATTGGATTCACCGACTTCGCCATTATAGATTTCCATATTCTAAATCTTCTAGATAGGTATGGCATTGCTAAGAAGCCTAAAATACTAACGGAATCAAGGTATCTTCAGATTGAAGAGAAACTTAGAGAAATCTCGAGACGCGTAGACTTAAACATGGCGGAGCTGGACTTGTACCTATGGTTCATGGAGACGGGAAAAATCCTAAAATAGACGATTTAGGGATATCTAGAAGGATTTAAGGGAGAGAGGAACAAGATGAACTTTTACTCTGAGGACATAAGGCTCTCAACAAGTAGGAGAATGGAAATCCTAGACATAACTGATAAGGTATATAGCGTAGTTGCAAGGAGCGGAATAAGAAATGGCTTAGTCAACCTTTGGGTTCCGCACTCCACAGCAGCCATAGCGGTGAACGAGCATGACACCGATCTCTGGGATGACATACTAAATGTTCTTCAGAAGATCGCTCCACTCAAAGATAGATACAAGCACAACGCGAAATATGGCTGGAGCTTAAGAGAGCAGAATGCACATGCACACATACTAAATTGCCTAATTAAGCCCGGAGTCTCAATACCTCTTGAAGACGGCAGGCTACGTTTAGGAACATGGCAATCTATACTCTTCATCGAAATGGATGGATCAAGATCACGTAG
This sequence comes from Candidatus Bathyarchaeota archaeon, assembly GCA_021158305.1. GTDB lineage: Archaea > Thermoproteota > Bathyarchaeia > Bathyarchaeales > DTEX01 > B63. Next base: position 6,397 of record JAGGUU010000064.1, on the reverse strand, counting down.
AGTCCACGTACAGGTTATGGGAGAATAGCACAGGAAAATCATATCACCGACATCAACTTTCAGGGCTGTAAGTTCCCCTTTATGTTTCGATCCCCCCGGTATTTTCAATTAAGATTTATCATGAGGCTTTATAGATTACGTATTGATCAACCCCGATGTCAAAGAGATATCCCCTAGGCAGCGGGATTCCATGCGTGAAGCATAGATGCGTTCTATGCTGTGTAGGGACGGAGATGCTACTTTCAAAGGCAGACATAAATAGAATCGTAAAACTAGGTTACGACATCGAGGACTTCGCAGTTAAGACGGCTGAGGGATGGAGGCTGAAGAACTCTTCTGGCAAGTGCGTCTTCCTTGGCAAAGATGGCTGCCGGATATATCCGTATAGGCCTGAGGGCTGCAGGCTTTACCCTCTCGTATACGATGAAAATTACGGATCAATAAGATTAGACGATGCATGTCCTCACGCTGATGAGTTCATGATAACTGAGGGGGATATTAGAAGACTAATCAGACTGCTCGCTCGATTGGAGAATGAGAAGAAGAAACTCTACAAGACTTAAGCCAGCGTGTTTTATCCTAAAATGCTAAAAGGGTACAACGTTATTAATTTTAGATGCGCATTTCTATTTAATATTAGCTTAGCATTCTCTTAAAGAATAGGGTATGGTAGGGTGAAGCTCAGATTAGGAAAGAAATCTATCAAGAAACTTAAGAGACGGATTCCTTGGATAGAGCATATTATAAACGAGGAGACTGCTGGAGATCTAAACCTAGAATCTTCGAGACCTGAGCTTCAAGCCGGGAAGGGAAGTCTCTGCCTTATCTGCAGAGGAAGCCGAAGACTATGTGGAAGGAATAGATGCCCAGCCATTCTGAAGTTGTACTCTTTTATGAAGACAAAGAACGCTGTTTCTTCAAACAAGATGATAGGCTCCTCGCCGCCGGGCGTCTTCGTCGGACGCATTGGATATCCGTATGTCTACGCTGGTCCTCTAGTTCCACCTTTTATCGGCGACACATCACTATTTGATCTTCCTGAGCAATGGCTTGGGAAGACAGCTGAGGAAATAATAGAATTCAGAACAAGCCTTATACGCGGGAAGTTCAGGGTCAACGTTAAGAAGCCATGGAGAAACGAGCATTTCCTAAATGAGACTTTGGAGATCGCTTTATCGAGAAATCCTGTTAATACGGAAGTAACTTTTCGTAAAAGACCATCCGGCAGAATTCTTCTGGATGGTACTCTTCAGCCGATGGGTCCCTCAGCTATGCTGGAGCAGATGAGAATCGGCGGCTCTAAGACGGATTTTAAAATCGAGAAAGCATATAGCGATGAAGACTTAAGATCCGAAGAAGCGATCTTTAATCTATACTTAAGCGGCGTACCAGTTTCAAGGATCCAGAGAGCGTTTAGTGTGGGGGCTTTCGGGCTTAAGAGCCAAAGGCGCCTCGTCCCGACTAGATGGAGCATAACAGCTGTTGACTCAATGATCTCGAGAAATCTCATTGAGAAGAAGGTGAAAGGAAACAACCCAATCAACGAGTACCGCGTTTACGAATTCAATTATTTAGGGAACAGATTCATAGTGCTTTTGATGCCCTCTTCATGGAAGTACGAATGGATCGAGGCTTGGTATCCAAAAACGGTCTGGAATCCAGACGGTTTAAGCATAGCTATGGGAGGAGATTGGGAGGGATATAAGGGAAGAACTACATACGCGTCTCTCGGCGGATGCTATTATGCAGTTAGGCTGGCAGTAGCTGAGTTTCTAGCAAAGGAGGGAAGACAGGCTGGAGTCGTAGCAATGAGAGAGATCCATCCGAGCTTTATAACGCCGCTTGGAGTATGGATAAACAGGGAAAGTGTAAGAGAAGCATTAAAGGGAAGACCAGTTAAATTCAATAATCTCCGAGACACCATGGATTACATAAGCAGAAGGTTCTCGATAGGAATAGACGAATGGATCAAGACGAGTATGCTTCTGAAAGAGGCATTATACCAAGAAAAAATTACAAAATATCTTTAGCCTTGCGGCTTACGTTATCCTCCACGCATACCTCTTAAAAGCTCCATTTAGAAGCATGCTTCAAAGGCTTCTCTTCTTCATTATCTTCTGGAAACTTCTTGAACATCATCATGAAGAAAATATGCCACAGGTTAGGCTTTAAGGCATGATGATTCATGCTCCAAGAAACTCATCTGAGACTAAGTTCCCTCGCCAATATCACGGATTATATTTCCTCAGCCTCACAACTCTTACCTTTACTCCATTCAATCCTTCCACAAATTCTCGGAACATTTGAACTTTCAAATCTTAAAGGGAAGTTAGATTAGTTTTATAAGTTAGTTTGAATGTTATTAATGTGTTAAAAGGGGGAATGAGCCATCAGCTTTGAATATGTAGTTGAGACTGAAGATTTAGCTAAATATTATCAGATGGGACCTGTAATAGTTAGAGCTCTTGATGGAGTTAATCTTAAAGTTAGGCGAGGCGAGTACCTCTCCATTATGGGGCCTTCGGGGTCTGGGAAGACTACACTCTTCAACATGGTTGGGGGAATCGACAGACCAACAAGAGGAAGAGTCTATATTGACGGCGTGGATATAGCGAAGCTAGATGCCTACGAGCTCGCTTGGCTTAGATGTAGAAAGATCGGGTACATCTTTCAAACCTTCAACCTGATACCTGTTCTCACAGCATTAGAAAACGTCGAATTGCCAATGATATTCGCAGGAGTTGGCCGCGAGGAACGTCTGAGACGCGCCCGTGAGATTTTGGAGTCTGTAGGTCTAGGTGATAGACTTGATCATCGGCCTTCGGAGTTGAGCGGTGGGCAGCAGCAGCGCGTCGCCATAGCCAGAGCCCTAGCTAATAATCCGGTGATTATCCTTGCTGATGAGCCTACTGGAAACTTAGATTTACATACTGGGTTAGAGATAATCTCTCTGCTTAGGGAGATGAACAAGGAGAAAGGAGTAACGGTGATCGCGGCGACACATGACCTAAAAATGATAGATGTCAGCGACAGGATAGTTTATCTCCGTGATGGACTTATCGATCGATATGAGACTAGAGCCGAGGTCTATATAAGAGCGGAATAGACTCCAATTTTTACCCCATCTAAATTATGTTATTGTTTTCTCGTGAAAACATACAATTCATAATGCTTTTCAGCCTCTTTATAGAGAAGTTTTCTGGCAAGTTTCCACGTATAAAGATGAAGAGTTATATATTTCGATTCAGAGGATGATAATTCCCAAAAAACAATATATCATCCCATCCGGGACTTGCAGATCTTTAGAGAAGAAGAATATAAGGAAATAGCGAAGCCTCGAGACAAGACACAGATGATATTCATGGAAGCCCTTATTAAAGGAGAAAGAACTAAGAAGGGTAACAATATCTTGGTTGATGCTGTCTCCGATATGAGGAAAAATCATTCTTCATAAGCCACGTTATTTTTTCATTTGAAGAATATTAGAAAACTCTTTAAGGAGTTAAAGAGGGATCTAGCATTGGTGAATCGAATTGGTGCAAGAGTTCCTTAAAGTTGAAGATCCAGAGACTTTCAGGACAGTTGCCGAGCAAAGCCCCCTTGTGATTCGAAGAGACCCATACCTCTTTGCACAGTACTTTGCGGGGATGTTCTTCATCAATCTTGCAGAGCTTAGGCAGGAGGAAGTCAAGAAGCTCTTTCGCACACTTAGAAACAAAATAGTGATGGTTAAGAAGATCGTGAAAGCCTCGTCGATAAGTGACTTCCTAAACAGGACTGAAGGATCCGTGATGTAAAGCTTTTTCACATCAACTCAAAGCCTTCCAAGAACACTAATATTTCAAGCGTTATAAATGACAGAGTTACAATATTATTCGACGTTCTATTTTAATTCCAGACACTTTATTTTACGATATATTGTTAGTGGATTAACGGATAAATGAAGTATTTAAGGCTCATGTCTATGTCTGAGAGACTTCTATCTCCTCAGCTATATATCTCAAAAATCTATGATTACTTGATAGGCTTGAGGTGGAGACTGACCTATATTAGGGAGTATTATAGCATTCATGAATAGGCAGGCGTATAGAATTATTCCTGGGAGAATTGAGGACGCAATTATTAGGGCTCTTGTGAACATCTCCTTATGCTTCAGATGATAACGAAAATTTCTGTGTACGGAAAAGTTATTGAACCGATCTCTGGTAATGATTCTTCTTTTCAGAATCCACTTCGATAGAATTTAACGGAATAAGCAATTAATAGCAACAAATACATTATTCATAAAATAGTTGAGAAATATATCAGGCTGCTCGAAATACGATTGGAACCTTTGAACCTTGGCTTAATTTCAATGCTTCAGGATTATTCTGTCTTCTCAGTTTTTCCTAGTCTTTCCCAGTCTACTCTCTGCGCGATCTTTTTAAGGTGTTCCTTCAGTATCTTTGTTGCTTTGTCAGCTCCTAAACGGCCAGAGTTCCATGTTACGAATGGTGGATAGAAAGAAGCTTCCTTGAATTTAGCCTTCCCATTCACTATTTCGAACTTTATATATCCAAGCTCCCTAAGATAGCAGGAGTCATTTGGACATAATATATCTATTTCCTTCAGCTCATGCTTCAAATAGACTATCTTGTACTCCTCTGGATCCTTAATCACTCTTCCACATGGACATTGTACAACATCCATTTCTTCAGACGTTTCAATCCCCCCGATATCATCCACTTTCAAATTCTTCAGCCGTTAGTATCAAGGCTCTTCTCCTCTCTATATTTTCAATCATTCCATCCCTTAAGAAAACAACACGATCGCTTATATCTATCATTTTTAGGTCGTGTGTAGCGCATATAATCGTTGTTCCGTGTTCAGCCTTTAAGCGATACAGGAGCTGAACAATCGCGAAGCCAGTATTAAGATCTAAGTTTCCAGTAGGCTCATCAGCAAGGATAAGTGATGGATCATTAGCTAGGGCTCTGGCTATGGCGACGCGCTGCTGCTGCCCACCGCTCAACTCCGAAGGCCGATGATTAACTCTATCGCCCAAACCGACCATCTTTAGGAGCTCAGTAGCCCTCTTTTCCCTCTCATCTTTAGGAACTCCCAAGAATATCATCGGCAATGCAACGTTTTCTAATGCTGTGAGAACAGGTATCAGGTTGAAGGTTTGAAAGATGTACCCGATCTTTCTACATCTAAGCCAAGCCATGGATTTGGAGGGTATCTTAGAGAGGTCGATACCGTCGATAAAGACTTTGCCCTTCGTCGGCCTGTCGATTCCCCCAACCATGTTGAAGAATGTAGTCTTCCCAGACCCCGAAGGCCCCATAATAGAGAGGTACTCGCCACGAGAAACCTCTAGATCTATCCCTCTGAGAGCATGAACCTCTTCTCCTCTTAAACGATAAATTTTATGAAGATCAACAACTTTTACAGCTGGAACGTCTTTTTCCATACGTAATACACCTTCTGTTGCATACTTATTTTCAAATAAGAGCCTTATATAATTAATGTGTTTATTTACCAATAAAAATCAATCTCCGCCTTTAAAAATATTCAGGATAAGATTTTCAATCATATTAAGTGATGTTAAAGCGGCTTCAATAATCTTTTCTCCTTCCTCGGTTAATGTGTAAAGTCTCCTTTTTCCACACCAGAGTCCCCTAACGAACCCTTCCCTCTCTAACGCGTAAAGTGTGGAGTATACTGACCCCGAACTGGGCAGAAAACCGAAATTCTCAAAGATAATCGTTATTATATCATATCCGCTTAGAGCGCCCTTTCGAAGCATTGACAAGATTAAGAAATCCATGAAGTTTCTTACAGTTCTTCTGCGAAGATGCAATAGCAAGTCTCTTTTATCGACATATATGGTCTTCATCATATTCATTTTCAACATATATGTATTTGTATGAACATATATAAATTTTTCCCATAATAATCATACAAAAACGATTTTGTACTAATAAAAATAGATTCAGAGATAGTAATGTTATGTCAATATATCCATACATGTTGGCAAAAGTTATCTTTTAAAAGTTTCAACCTCTCTGCTGGTGTTAAATTTGAGCTTGTGGAAATATTCCTTCGAACTGATTAATAAAGAACTTGAGGTAACGCGGAAGAAGAAGAAGGCTCTTGATGACATCTTCGCTGAGAAGAAAATATCACAATCAACTTACGACTACCTAAAATCCGAGCTTGACAGAGCGATCTCTGATTTGGAGAATAACCTTTCAAAGCTTAGAGAGAAGATGGCGACGAGAGCTCAAGAGCTAGAAAGTCAGCTAAGTTCGCTTGAATTGCTCCTCGCAAGCCTAGAGATTCACCACGCTGCTGGAGACGTTGATGATGAAACTTACGAAAAAGAGAATAAAGCCATTCTGCTGGGGTTAGAAGC
>JAGGUU010000096.1 GCA_021158305.1 Candidatus Bathyarchaeota archaeon | reverse complement strand
CTTGTCTCCATAACTTAGCAGTAAAGATTTTATCTCTAGGAATTTTTTATCAACCTTGTTTTCTTCTTCTTCAACTCTTTCTGACATAACTCTCGCTCTCGAATTATCCTCCCCCAGACTCTTTAGGCTCTCCCTTAATACTCCAGCAGTGCTGACTATTCCATGCGCCATCTCATGGTATGCATCCCACAACTCCTTAGGAATTTCAGCGTCAAGAAGAACGAGCACGTTTCTAGCTGAGTCTTTAACGTAATCAGCCACTCTATCGAGGTTCTTAACAAGGTTCATTATATCCTCGCGGTCTCTCGGAGATAGTGTTCCTTTAGTGAGCTCCTCGAAGACTACTCTTCTTAAGTCATCTACTTCCTCTTCGGTTTTGAAGAGTCTGGCTATCGTGGTCTTCACGGAATCTTTCTTTCCCTGCGTAGCTAGATCTATGGCTCTTTCAAGATCGTTAATTGTATCTAAAGCAACGGCCATTTGTCGATAAGCTATCTCTAAAACCTTATTCACTCTTCTCTTCTCAAACCAGCGTTCCATTAGGATTAATCTCCTACATTACCACCATGCCCATTTTTTGAGCTAGCTATATTTTAAGATTTGTCCTTTAACCGAAAAATCCTGCTATTATACGCTTCTATTCAATATGGTCATCTTTTAAGTATGACTCTAAACTCGCAGAATTCTTCTCCCAAAGCTATGCATCTAACCTCATTTACATTTACCTCTATGTTGAAGAGACGCTTAATGATGCCACCTATGAAGCTTGATAAGAAGTAGCAACATGGCTTATTCGTCTTCAAACCTCTACATTCCGGGCATTTATAAATCTTGGTAACGTATCCATCGTCGAGGAGATTCTGCTCCACTCTAGAGCCGAAGGGGGCAAGAAGCCTCTCAGAAATCTTCTTCATGCTTCTTCTCCAGTCAGCAAACTTAGAGGAATCCTCGATTATATTCATAATAGTGTCTGGAAACTTTACCTCTCTTGCAGCATCATATCCAGCTTTGCGGGAAAAGACGGCATAGGATTCTCCGAAGATTTTCATGTTAATCTCCATAAGCCTCAGTAAATTTTCTAATGGTATAGTCTCATCGAGACTAGGAGTTTCTCTTAATTCTAATAGGTTGAACATGTCAATCTTTCTTAAAATCACTTTCGTAGCGTTTTGACCAATAATGTCAACCATAGCCTTAACAATAAAATATGGGATAATTTTGTACGTAAGATCCTGCGAGTTTTCTCTTCCTACGGATGACCACAAGTTTCTTTTCACACGATATAAGAAGCCGAAAAAATTTTAAAATCTTTATTCTTTAAAAGATATAATTCACCTTTTGCGGTTTCAAGGCTAGATTAAAAAGTTACATTTCTATTTAGCTTGTGAAAGAATGTCTAGGAGTATTTATTCTAGGCTTAATTCTCTATGCAATCCTTCTCTCGGATACGGGTAAACCAGCACATTCTCTGGTGGCACGCTGAACGTTAATTTTTCGCCAGTTTCAGGCGGAGGCTCACCGAATCTAAGAGATTTCTTGATGAGAATCTCATCTCCACTCGGCGTCTCCACAGTTATGCGCACTAAACTTCCGGAGTAAACAATTCTAGTTATCTCTCCAGAGAATATGTTTTTATCAGTCTTTTCCCCCAGTACGACGAACTCTGGCCTGAAAGCGACTACAACTCTGTCGCCAATATTTCCCTTAACTTCTGTGCTAACCACTTTCAATCCGTCTCCAAGATCTATAAGTAAGCCTTCTTCAGAAACTTTTTCGATATTCCCAACAAGAAAGTTAGCTTCACCTACAAAGTTGGCGGTGAATAGATTCTTCGGCCTCATGTACAGCTGGAGGGGATTACCGGATTCAACTATTCTCCCTTTTCTCATGACGACGACCCTATCAGAAATCGACATGGCCTCCTCTTGATCATGGGTAACGTGAAGAACAGTTATCCCTAAATCCTTAGCTATCCTCCTAAGCTCATACCGTAAAACTGCTCTGACTTTGAGATCTAGGGCTCCCAACGGCTCATCGAGGAGCATGAGGCTTGAACGCGACATCAACGCTCTAGCAACTGCGATCTTCTGCTGCGTTCCACCGCTTAGCTCATCCGGGTAGGCGTCAACCCGCGCTGAGACTTTTATCATCTCAATTATCTCCTGAGCAATCATCTTGGTTTCTTCAGGCGGGAATCCTTTAACGTTCGGTCCATAAGTGATATTCTCCCAGACGGTCATGTGTGGAAATAATGCTATGTCTTGGAAGACGTATCCGATTCCTCGATCCTCTATTGGAATGTTGTTAACTAGCTTCCCGCCGATGTATATTTCGCCTTCATCCGGCTCGATTATTCCAGCTATGCTCTTTATAAGCGTGGATTTACCGCATCCGCTTGGCCCTATCACAGAGACATATTCTCCGTCTCTTATCGTCAAGTTTATGTGATCATTAGCTAGTATTCTTCCATATCTTTTCGTGACGTTGACGAGTCTAACTTCCGGCATTTATATCGCCTCTATCTCCCTAAGGAGACCTCTCTTAGGATATCCGAAGACGCGGCACTCCCTCGGATGAAAAGATACTATCACGATTTCGCCTCTGCGGAGCGGTTTCGAGGATCCTTCCAGAAGGATCCTAGAGAATAACATCATGTCATTCTCAAGTTTAACTACGTACTCCATCGAGCCGCCTACGAACATGGCATCCTCTATCTCCCCTAAAAGATTATTGAAGCCCCTCCTGCGGCTCTTTCCTAGAGAGATATGTTCACGCCTAACGGCAACCACAACTCTCTCGCCTACATCTCTTGATTGGTCGGACACGCGGATGCAGAGACCGCCTCGAAGCTCTATCTCAGAACCAAATTTATTCACTTTTGAAACGATTCCCTCGAGGAAGTTTGCTCCTCCAACGAAGCTCATAACAAATATTGACTTTGGAT